>NZ_JBZMXT010000003.1:0-85921 GCF_058506495.1 Methyloceanibacter sp.
CGCGGACGGTACCGACTCGAACCGGTTCATCATGGAAGCCAACTGGCGTCGGCAGATGATCGACGGCATCGGTCAGGTCTTCACGCCGTTCGGCCGTTTGCGCGGCGACGTCTATAGTCTCGATAATCCTGGGGTTCTCGAGCTGGGCGGCACCGAGGATGTCACCATCGACGATCCGTACAGCGTGGTTTCGGACAACCGCGACAACGGCACGATCTGGCGCGGCAATGCCGTCGCCGGCCTCGAGTACCGTTACCCGTTCGTCACCACGACCGGAATGGTCACGCACACGATCGAGCCCATTGGACAGATCATCGCCCGTCCCGACGCCGTCGGCGACCAGCAGGAGATTCCCAACGAGGATGCTCTCAGCCTCGTGTTCGACGATACGATCTTGTTTGATATCGACAAGTTCTCCGGTTACGACCGCATCGAAACCGGCACCCGGGCGAATGTGGGCTTTGGGTATACCGCGCAGCTTCTAAGCGGCGGCTACGCACGCGCGGTGTTCGGACAGAGCTACCAAATTGCCGGAGACAATGAATTCGACAACGTCTTCTACCAGAACAGCGGTTTGGCGACGAGCAACTCCGACTACATAAGCGGTGTCTACATCCAGACAGTACGTGGCTTTGCCTTCACGGGCCAGGCACGTTTCGATCAGGATAACTTCGACATGGTGCGCACTGATCTAGGCGCCAACCTCAACTATGGCCCAGTGCAGGCGCGTGTTAACTACGCGAAGGTGCCAGGCGTCCTCGATCCGGATGACATTACGCCAGGTCTGACAGACACGGTCGGCGTAGGTAACGGCGTAGACGTGGTAGACGTGGACGACAGCCAGGAAATCCTGGTCGCCGGCGCTCTCGCCATCACAGATGAATGGTGGCTGCTTGGCAATCTTCGCTACGATATCGAGGACAATCAAACCATCACCGATGGGCTCGGGCTCCGCTGGCAGGACGACTGCTATCGTATGGACGTGACCTACCAGCGCTCGTTCATCCGCGATCAAGACATCGAACCAGACGAGCGCTTCCTCGTGAGCTTCGCCTTGAAACATCTCGGTCAGTACCAGACAACAATCAACTCCGGCGTAAGCGGAGGCGATGACTCAGGATTCTTCCAGTGATCAGACGTCGAACGACATCATGGAGGAACAGCTTTGCACTAGTGGTCGGCATACTGCTCCTGCTTGGCGTTGTCGGCGCTCAGGCTCAGGACGTCTCAATCAAGATCCTGGTGAATGACGATCCGATCTCCGATTACGATATTTCTCAGCGTTCGCGATTTATGCAGCTGACAGCTAAGGCGCAACCGGGCCCAGAGCTCGATAGGCAGTCGACCGAAATGCTCATAACGGAGCATCTTCAGATTCAAGAGGGCCGAAAGCTCGGGATCACGCCAAGTGAGGCGGAAATCAACCGAGTTCTGGAAGGCATGGCCGCGCAGAATAATCTCGACGTAAATGGCCTAGCGACGGCCCTAAAGAGCTCTGGCGTTAGCATCCAGACCCTCAAGAACCGTGTTGGCGCCCAGATCGTTTGGCAGCGCTTCGCTATGCAGAAGTTTCGTCGCGAAGTAGACGTTAACGATGCCCAGATCGACGAAGCGTTGGCCCTATCGGGCGGCGGCTCGTCCTCGGGCGGCATCAAACAACTTCGGCTCCCGTTAGCCAGCGGCGCGAACCAAAAGACTGTCGCTGCGAAGGTCGCTGAGGCGGAGAACCTGCGGGCTAGGTTCAGTGGTTGTGGGAGTGTCCAGAGCCTTGCCAAAGGTGTCCAAGGCGCGACGGTTCGCAACTTTAGGACCCAGGACGCGTCGATGCTGGGCTCCCCAGGTCGTATCCTTGTGCGCAACGCTAAGGTTGGGCAGATGACCCCACCGACAGTAACGCGGGCCGGCGTCGAGCTCTATGCCGTGTGCGCAAGTCAGTCGGCTGCGCCCACAGGCGGCCTCGACGTTCGCGAAGAGACCGAGCGGAAGATTATGAGTGAAGCAATCAGAGCGAAAGCGGACGAATATCTCGAGGAGGTCCGCCAAAAGGCGTTCATCGAGTACCGCTGAGGACGATGTTCCTGGGCAACCAGGCGTGCTAGGCACTTCCGCATGTCTTCCCCGATCGCAAAGCCCCTCGCTCTGACAATTGGTGACCCAGCGGGCATCGGTCCGGATATTACCTTGCTCGCCTTTTGTGCCCGCCACCGCGAGCGGCTACCACCCTTTATTTTCCTCGGTGATAGGCTGACTTTGGAAGACCGTGCCTCGCAGCTTGGCTTATCCCTTCACATCGAGACTGTGACGCGCCCCATCGAAGCAATCGAGCTATTTGCAGAGGCGCTGCCGGTTCTCTCAGTTCCTCTGCCAAGTCCCGTACGTGCGGGCAGCCCGGAGCAAGGTGCGATGCCAACTGTGATTTCTTCGATCGACGCGGCCGTCGAGATGGTGAAGTCGGGCGAGGCAAGCGCCGTTGTCACTAACCCGATCTCGAAGTCGCACCTATATAAAGCCGGTTTCAAGTTTCCAGGGCACACGGAATATCTGGCAGCACTTGCCGAAAAGAATGGACAGGTGCCGCACCCTGTTATGATGCTAGCAGCCGGTATCCTCAAAGTCATTCCGACCACCATTCATGTTCCGCTAAAGGATGTGCCAGGCGCGCTGACCTCCGAGTTGCTCGCAAAGACGATCGCCATCACGGACCACGATATGCGGCGGTGGTTCGGGCTAGCGAGACCTCGCATCGCCGTGAGCGGACTGAACCCACACGCTGGAGAAGAGGGAAATCTCGGCCGCGAAGAGGTTGATATGATAAGGAGTGCAATCGTCGCGGCGCAACATGCTGGTATCGATGTCAGCGGCCCCTACCCGGCGGATACGCTCTTTCACGCTGCTTCGCGCAAGCGCTACGATGTTGCGATCTGCATGTACCACGATCAAGCTTTGATACCGTTCAAGACACTCGCTTTCGAAGAGGGCGTCAACGTTACGTTGGGGCTACCGTTCGTTCGGACGTCGCCCGATCATGGAACAGCTTTCGATATAGCGGGGACGGGTAAAGCAAACCCAACGAGTCTCATCGAAGCGCTTCGGCTCGCCGACCGGATGAGCGCTCAGACCGCACCGGCCAGCGCATGACCACCCCGGATGGCCTGCCGCCTTTGCGCGACGTCATTCGAGAAGCGGGCCTCTCTGCGAAGAAGAGTCTCGGGCAGAACTTTCTTCTCGATTTAAATCTGACACGCCGGATTGCCCGATCGGCCGGGCCACTAGACGGCGTCAGTGTCCTCGAGGTCGGCCCTGGTCCTGGTGGCCTAACACGCGCCTTGCTCATGGAGGGCGCTGCGAATGTCATCGTCATCGAACGTGACGAGCGCTGTCTTCCGCCACTTCAAGGCATTGCCGCGGCCTACCCGGGTCGCCTAGAAATCGTAAGCGGAGACGCACGCGAAATCGATTTCCCGGCACTGCGGATCAAGAGACCAGCGCGCGTGGTCGCCAATCTTCCATATAGTGTCGGCACGTCACTTCTCGTGGGTTGGCTGAAATCTGAACCATGGCCTCCCTGGTTTGACAGTCTCGTGCTCATGTTTCAGCGGGAGGTCGCCGAACGCATCGTCGCGGCGCCAGGCACTAAGGACTACGGGCGCCTCTCAGTCCTGTCCCAATGGCGCTCGAACCCGCGCATCCTGTTCTCGCTGTCGCCAGACGCGTTTACGCCGAAACCCAAGGTCGCTTCAGCCGTTGTCCGCCTCGTCCCAAAAGAGGTCCCGGCACCGGCATGCAATATCGAGATGCTGGAAAGGGTGACCGCCGCCGCCTTCGGTCAGCGACGCAAGATGCTTCGCGCTAGCCTTAAACAAGTCACATCCGATCCGGAGCGGCTCTTGACTCGTCTTGGTCTCGATCCGAAGGCGCGAGCCGAAACCTTGCAGGTCGCGGACTTTTGCCGCATCGCAAACACGCTATCAGTCGAGCCCCCACAAACCGGCGCCGCTAACAATTAGAGTTCGGTCAGCAAGCCCTCGACGAAGCCTTGTAGCCCTGTGAGCCGCGATCTCTTGAGCCGCTCAGCCGCAAGGACCGCGTGCACCGCCTCTACGGACTTGTCGACGTCAAAATTGATGAGCACGTAGTCGTACTTATCCCACGCTCGAATCTCGTTACTCGCGCCTGCCATGCGGCGAGCTACGACGTTGTCGGAGTCCTGCGCCCTGGCCTTCAGCCGCTCTTCAAGAGCGCCGGCTGTCGGCGGTAGTACGAAAACGGAGACAACGTCTTGCCCTGCTTGCGTCCGTAGCGACTCCGCGCCCTGCCAGTCCACGTCGAACAGAACGTCACGACCCCGCTTTAGCGACTCTGCAACGGGCGCGCGCGTCGTTCCATAAAAATTGTCGAACACGAGCGCCCACTCTAAGAAAGCCTTTTGGTCGCGCATTTGCGTGAACGTTTGTTTGTCGACGAAGTGGTAGTCTTTGCCGTCCACTTCGCTCGGACGCCTGGGCCGCGTGGTATGCGAAATGGAGGCCGTAATCTCGGGATCCTCAGCAAGAACACGCCGCGCAATCGTCGTCTTCCCTGCACCCGATGGTGAAGACAGCACGAGCATGAGGCCGCGGCGATCGATCGTCTCTTTTGGAGAACTCATCTATAGGCCTCACTCAATGTTCTGAACCTGCTCGCGCAGTTGGTCGATCACAGACTTGAGCTCAAGCCCGATTCTGCTGACTTCAATATCAATGGCTTTGGAACACGTTGTGTTGGCTTCCCGGTTGAACTCCTGTGCAAGAAACTCAAGCTTGCGGCCGGCGGGCTGACCGCTGTCGATCAACTCCCGAGCCGCTGCCACGTGGGCCGTGAGCCGGTCGAGTTCTTCTTGAATGTCTGCCTTGGCTGCGAGGAGAAGTCCTTCCTGATATAAGCGATCCGGATCCATTGACGCGCCAGCCTCGTCCAACCGAGCGATTTGTTCCCGAAGCCGCTCCGCGATCAGCTCGGGCTGCTTCGACATACAGTCTGTCGCCCGAGCAACCAGCGTTTGAATCCCCGTGAGCTGAGTTCCAATGACCTCCGCAAGTCGCTCGCCCTCAGCAATGCGCGCAGTGACTAGTTGATCCAGCGCCGCCGATAGACTCGCGAGCAGCGCGGAAGCGAGTGCTTCCCGTCGCTCTTCGCTTTCCTCGGGCTCGGCAACCTCGACAACGCCACGCATGCCAAGAAGCGTGTCGAGTTTGGCCGGCTGAAGAAATGTTAGTCTTTGCGCCTGCTCAGCCACGGCCAGTGCCTCGCTAAGCGCAGTCTCGTTCAGTCGGATTTCCGGCTGGCCGGCCTCGCGCTTCAACGAAAGTGAGACGGTGCAATTGCCACGCACCAGCTTTTCTTGACACAGCGCACGGACCTGCGGCTCAAGCCGCTCTAGCCCGGGAGGCAAACGCAGACGCAAATCCAACGAACGGCCATTGACGCTGCGGACCTCCCAATGCCAACGAGCATCGCCGTGGCTTCCGTCGGACCGGGCAAATCCGGTCATGCTCCTCAAGGCCATTGGTCGTCCCCACCCCCACCCGGCTTTATGAGTGCCGCCGCGCGGACGGTCATTTGCGCGCTTTATACCCGAGTCGGAACCGAATCGCCCAAGACGCGATTACAACGTCGACTATTGATTGGAACCAGACGTCGAGCACAGGACTTGCTATCGGACCGGATTGCGCTGCGGCCATCCTACTGGACCGCCGGTTGCGGTGAGGCCGTCCTCGCCTTCCGGCAACAACATGCCGCGCTCTGCCGCCAACTTGGCCGCCTCTTCCTCGGCCTTCTGCCGCGCACGGATCTCGCGTTCGATTTTCCGCCACTTAGCGACTTTCTTATTGTGCTCGGCAAGTGTTTTCGAGAAGTCATGACCCCCCGTGCCATCGGCAACAAAATAGAGTTCGTCGGTCTTCGCTGGCTTAAGCACTGCCTCGATCGCAGCCCTGCCGGGATTGCCGATAGGCGTCGGGGGCAAACCATTGATTTGGTAAGTATTGTAGGGGTTTTTCTCCTTGAGCTCATCCCGTGTGATGGGATGATCTCGGTTTCCCGACCCACCAAAAATGCCATAGATGATGGTGGGGTCCGACTGCAAGCGCATACCTTTGCGAAGCCGATTATTGAAGACGGCTGCGATTCGTGGACGCTCTTCGGCCACGCCCGTCTCCTTCTCAACGATGGAGGCCAGAATTACGGCCTCCTCCGGCGTCTTGACCATGATGTCCGGGTCGCGTTCGTCCCAGACTTGAGCGAGGAACTTGCGGTGCGCGGCGTGCATCCGCTCAAGAATATCGTCCTTCGAGTCTCTTGTCCCGAAGCTGTATGTGTCGGGCAGCAAGGAGCCCTCTGGCGGTATCGCACTGACAACACCGTCTAGCTCTGCATTTGCCGAGATGCGCTTGACGATCTGCTCGCTGGTCCAGCCTTCCGGAAAGGTAATCCTGTACTGAACGGACTTCCCGTCGACCAAGGTGTTGAGCACCTCACGCATAGTCGCATGTTTGTCGAATTGATACTCACCCGCCTTCAGCGTCCCGTCGCCCTTGAGCCTCATGAAGTAAAAGATCGACGCCATGAAGATGCGCGTGTCCGAAATGATGCCTTCTTCGGTAAGCCGGTTCGCGATAGAGGTCGTGCTCGATCCTTTTGGCACGACGAAAATCGTAGAGATCTCAAGCGGACCCGGTCGATCGAACTCGACTTTCAGGAAGTAGAAGAAACCTGCAACCGCGACGAGCACAATAAGTACGAAGTTCAGCAACCCGTCGAACATTCGCAGCACCGGCCGCGAATATTCTTCTTCCTCGTCATGAGCCGGCAGCTCCGGCGGCCGCTGCGGCACAAGCGCCTCGGCGGGACTGTCTGCCGCCAAGTTTACCGGGGGACGTTGCGGCGCGTGAGGAGTACGCTGCGCCGCCAGGGGCGGTCGCTGGGCAGGTTGAGCCGGTCGTTGCGCGGCCTGAGTGGGATGTTGCGGCGCTTGAGGTGGATGTGGCGCAGCCTGAGGCGGACGCTGTGGCGCTTGAGCAGGCTGTTGCGGAGCTTGTGGGTGCGTTGTTTGCGCAGCTTGGGGCTGCCCATATGGGGTCCGATGTCCTGTGACGGGATCAACAAGGTATTTCCTGCCAGTCGCCGGATCGATCATGACCTGGCGACGGCCACCTTTCGGCGGAGGCGGTGGGGTGTTTCGCGACGATGTCATACTAGATGAGCGCGACCCTTAGAGTAATTGCGCCACTTTCCCAGCAAATATGGCGAAAGGGTGTTTAGCCCGACAACCATTGAAACGCTAGGCTGCGTAGCGACGCATCACTAATGAAGCGTTGGTGCCACCAAAGCCGAACGAGTTCGACAACACTGTGTCGATATTCCGTTGCCGCGCTTTATGCGGCACGAGGTCTATAGCGGTCGAGACGGAAGGGTTGTCGAGGTTGAGCGTTGGGGGGGCAATGTTGTCCCGGATGGCCAAGACAGAAAAGATCGCCTCGACTGCGCCAGCGGCGCCCAACAAATGTCCCGTCGCTGACTTCGTAGAAGACATGGAAACCTTGCCGGCGGCGTTGCCGAATAGGCGCTCGACCGCACCCAGCTCAATCTCATCGCCCATAGGCGTGGATGTTCCATGCGCGTTGATATAGTCAATATCGGCTGCGTCAATTCCAGCGCGCTTGACTGCTGCAGTCATGCACCGATAGGCGCCATCGCCATCTTCTGCCGGCGCCGTAATATGGAAGGCGTCACCTGAGAGCCCATACCCAATAACTTCGGCGTAGATGTTTGCGCCGCGCGCCTTGGCGTGCTCGAGCTCCTCAATCACGACGACCCCGGCACCCTCCCCCATAACGAAACCGTCGCGATCACGATCATAGGGGCGGGAGGCCTTTTGCGGCGCATCGTTGAAGTTGGTCGAGAGCGCACGACATGCCGCGAAACCAGCCAAAGACAGACGGCACACCGGAGACTCGGTGCCGCCGGCCACCATGACGTCCGCATCGCCAAATGCGACAAGGCGAGAAGCATCGCCGATCGCATGGGCGCCTGTGGAGCAAGCCGTTACGACCGAGTGATTGGGCCCTTTCAGTCCATGCTCAATCGAGACATAGCCGGAGGCCAGATTGATCAGACGCCCAGGTATAAAAAACGGGCTCACCCGACGTGGCCCCTTGTCGTTAAACAGGAGTGACGTCTTCTCAATACCCTGGAGACCACCGATGCCGGAACCGATCAGAACGCCTGTCCGGGTTTGATCTTCATATGACGTCGGCTGCCAGCCCGCATCGTTCAGTGCCTGGGTCGCAGCGCTCATGGCGTAGATGATGAAATCATCGACCTTGCGCTGTTCCTTCGGCTCCATCCAATCGCTCGGATTGAATGTACCGTTGCTGCCATCACCCCTCGGGACCTGACAGGCAACCTGACACGATAAATCGGAGACGTCGAAGTCCTCGATCCGCTTCGCGGCGTTTTCACTCGCCGTCAGACGCTTCCACCCCGCCTCATAGCCAGAGCCTAGGGGTGAAACTAGACCGAGACCTGTAATGACCACACGTCGCATCGCGGCTAAGCCAGATCCTTCGAAATTGGGTGTGAGGATCGGCCCCACCGGGCCGGATCGCTCGTGGTCTGAACTCATAGATCAGCAACCAGGCCGATCCAGGAGCCCGCACTAAGCCGAGTTCTTATCGAGAAATTTGATGGCGTCGCCTACCGTGAGAATAGTTTCGGCAGCGTCGTCCGGAATTTCGCAACCGAACTCCTCTTCGAAAGCCATCACCAATTCGACTGTGTCTAGGCTATCTGCCCCTAAATCGTCGATGAAGCTTGCGTTGTCAGTCACCTTATCGGCCTCAACACCGAGATGCTCGACAACAATTTTTTTTACGCGCTCAGAGATATCGCTCATATCCTCTTCACCGTCCCTTCAACTCTCAAATCCTTGTGGCCTCGCGTACCCCAGAGCACAAGCCCCCGGCCCAAGTCACCCTCTAATGGTTCTTCCGGAGGGTTGATCGCGGTGGGGCTGTTCTTTGTCAAGCCCCCGCAAACGGCCGTTTGCCTAACATACTCTAAATGACATTGCCAGAAGCCCCTAACTCGAAGACTGGTTTGCAAAAATTCACTTCACGCCCAGTACGATCGCCGTATCCAAGGCCTCTAGACCATGATCATCCCGCCGTTCACGTGCATTGTTTCGCCAGTGACGTAAGACGCTTCATCGCTTGCGAAAAACACGACTGCGGCGGCAATATCATCCGGCTTGCCGAAGGCTTGCGCCGGAATAGCGGCGGCAATAGCCTCGGTTTGCCTCTCGGTCAAGGCATCGGTCATCGGTGTGGAGATGAAACCGGGAGCAATGCAATTAGCGGTGATTCCACGCGCGGCGACTTCCCGGGCCAAAGACTTGGTCATGCCCACTAGACCGGCCTTGGAGGCTGCGTAGTTGCCCTGCCCTGGATTCCCAAAAACACCCGAAATCGACGCGATGTTGATGATGCGCCCACCCCTGCGGCGCATCATGCCACGGAGGACTCCGCGCGTCAGCGTAAAGACCGACGTGAGGTTGACCGCCAAGACATCGTCCCACTCTTCATCCTTCATACGCATAAAGAGGTTGTCCTTGGTGATGCCGGCATTGTTCACGAGGATGTCGACTTGGCCGAGGGCCTTTTCCGCATCCTCTGCAAGGGCAGCGACTGCTGCCCGGTCACGAAGATCGCAGGGCAGCACAGAAACGCGATCGCCGAGTTCGCCGGAAAGCTCTTCCAGCTTTGCAGCATTCGTTCCTGAAATAGCGACAGTCGCGCCTTGATCAACTAAGGCTCTTGCGATCGCCCCGCCGATGCCGCCAGTTGCACCCGTTACAAGAGCACCCTTCCCACTGAGGTCGAACATATTCGGGTCCCTCCCTAAGCTCTGCGCGCGTCTAGCCGTTCAATGCGGCTGCGGCGCTTTCCAATTCTTCAGGCGTCCCAATGCTGCGCGCCTCTACGCCATCGAGGCGCCTCGCCATTCCAGTCAGCACCCTACCCGAGCCAACCTCATACATCGCGTCAACGCCATTGCTCGCAAGAAACTGCATCGTCTCCCGCCAACGCACCATGCTCGTCACCTGCTCCACGAGACGAGAGCGAATGTCCTCCGGATCCATGATGGGTTCAGCCAAAACGTTCGCGACGAGCGGCACGGCCGGCGCAGATATCATGACTGACGCCAGCGCCTCCGCCATGACATCAGCGGCGGGTTGCATCAGCGCACAATGGAACGGCGCACTAACCGGAAGCAGAACCGCGCGGCGGACTCCGAATTTAGGCGCCAAGGCCACAGCCCGCTCGATAGCTGTTTTCTTGCCGGAGATAACGACCTGACCCTGAGCGTTGTCGTTTGCCGCCTGGCAACACTCGCCCTCGGACGCTGCCTCAGCTAGTTCCTGCGCCTGCTTTAAGTCAGCACCCAGCAACGCGGCCATGGCGCCCTCGCCGACCGGAACCGCATCCTGCATGGCTCGGCCGCGCGTCTTTAGCAGCCGTGCCGTATCGGCAAGGCTCAACGCTCCAGCTGCGGCCAGTGCGGCGTATTCACCCAAAGAGTGTCCTGCGACGTAGGCAACTTTGTCTGACAACGCGAAGCCCTCTGTCTCAAGAGCCCGCATCGCAGCCATCGAAACTGCCATCAGCGCGGGTTGGGCGTTCGCCGTTAGGGTCAAGTCCGCCTCCGGCCCTTCCCACATCAATGTGGAAAGCTTCTGGTCCAAGGCGTCGTCAACCTCGTCGAAAACCGTCTTGGCCGCGGGAAAGGCTTGGGCCAACGCAGCGCCCATGCCGACGGCTTGGCTCCCCTGGCCTGGAAAAACGAAAGCAATGGTCATGTTGTTAGAAAAAACGGCGTCTTGTTGGTTGGTATCCGGCCAGAGACACTGTTTCAATCTGACCTGTCAAGCGGGGCGAGATATTCGGCGCGTCTAGCTTCCCAACTGCCTTGCAAACCCCGCGCAAACCACTATAAGTCCCTTTTTTCAGTAACCGCTTCGGTCGGAGGCTGAACGGAGGACGGTTTCTGTGCCAGCGCTCGCGCGGCCAGACGGCAGGAAATATCCGCCCTCCCGTGTCTCCGCTCTTCTGGGCTTGCGCTCTTTAGAGTTGTTTCTTGGGCTTTTCCTTCATCGCGCCCATGACGAGGCTTCGCGCCGGAGCAAAAAAGAAAGAAGGAAAGGCAGACCATGCCTCTCTATGAGCACGTGTTCCTGGCACGCCAGGACGTTTCGACGCAGCAGGTCGAGGGCCTGCAACAGACTTTCCGTACTCTGATCGAGGACAACGGCGGGTCGGTCGCCAAGACTGAGTATTGGGGACTCAAATCTCTTGCCTATCGCGTGAAGAAGAACCGCAAGGCGCACTTCACTCTCCTGAACATCGACGCTCCTCACAATGCAGTGGCCGAGATGGAACGCCAAATGAGTCTCTCCACGGATGTTATCCGCTTCATGACCATTCGTGTGGATGAGCATGAGGATGGCCCATCTGCGATGATGCGCCGCTCTGATCGCGATGAGCGCGACGGACGACGTGGCCCGCGCCGTGACCGGGATTATGATCGCGGCGACCGCGGAGAACGCGCGCCCCGCGAATCTAACGCGGAAAAAACCGCCGCCCCCAAAGATGCCAACGAGGATGACTCCCAATGAGCACGACCGCGATGCAAGCTCGCCGCCCGTTCTATCGGCGGCGTAAGACCTGCCCCTTCTCCGGCGACAAGGCTCCCAAGATCGACTACAAGGACGTCAAGCTCTTGCAGCGTTACGTGTCCGAGCGCGGCAAGATGGTGCCGAGCCGCATTACCGCAGTTTCCGCAAAAAAGCAGCGCGAACTTGCGCGCGCGATTAAGCGGGCACGGTTCCTTGGTCTTCTGCCTTACTTGATTCAGTAAGTCCGGGGACCAAGGGCGAGGGCCTGATGGGAGCTCACCGGGGCTCCTGACGATTCGAGCGACGATACTGGAACACCAAAGTTGGGGTGGATGCATTTTCCACCCCTAACCGCCTCAGATGGACAGCGGGACAGCGAAATCGATGCCGACACACCTGATCATAGGCGGAGGCGCAGGGCTTGTCTCAGCGGTGCTTTTTGCATCCGCGGTCAAGTCGGCGGCGCTGGCTGGTCTCATTCTTTACATTTGTCCGCTGCCGCTCTGCCTCGCTGGACTCGCGTGCGGCAAGCAGATTGTGACGCTGGCGAGCTTCGTCGGCACGGTTCTCGCCGTGATCGCACTCGGTGCCTCACCGGGTCTTGTGTTCGCAGTCACGATTGCTGTACCGGCTGCGATTTTGGTTCATCTCGCTCTACAAAGCCGGACCGTTCCCGATCCAGCGAACGCAGGCAAGCAAACTGTCGAATGGTATCCGCCGGGCCGGCTTGTTGCGGCCGCTGCTGTCATAGCGGGCGTGATCGCGATGTTCCTCGTGTTGCTGCTTGGCCCAGACATGGTGCGTTACCAAGCGACGATCGATGAAATGATGCCGGTGATACGCGACGCTCTTGGTGTTGATGAGGAGGTCTGGACGGCCGAGGCGACCGAGAACCTGCGAGTGCTTCTCACCCGCGCGCTTCCCGCGGTCATTGCAATCGTCTGGATCACTATCGCGTTGTTCAATATGTGGCTGGCCGGAACTATTGCGAAGGGCTCGGGCCACGCCTTGCGTCCATGGCCAAACTTTCACCAACTCGAGATCCCGAACGCGATGGTCATTGCCTTTGCGGTGGCTTTGGCAATGTCGTTCATACCAGGTGTCATCGGCTTGATCGCATCGGGCTTCGCCGGCGCCTTCTTGATTGCGTATCTTCTTCAAGGCCTCGCGGTGATCCATTTCTACACGCTCGGCATGCCGTTCCGCGCCGCACTGCTGGTGGTTCTTTACTTGGCAGTACTGCTACTTGGCTGGGTCGCGATCCTCGTCGCCATTCTTGGCCTCGGTGAGCCTCTATTCGGGCTGAGGGGACGCGCGGCGACTACGCAGAGCCAGAACAACACCAACCACACCAACGATCAAAGCTAACGCTGACGACCAGAAGACTAGGAGTACTCAACAATGGAAATTATCCTCTTGGAGCGCATTGGACGCCTTGGACAAATCGGCGACGTCGTGACCGTCAAGGACGGCTACGCCAGGAACTTCCTTCTGCCGCAAGGCAAGGCGCTTCGCGCAACCGAAGCCAATCGGGCGCATTTCGAGAACGAGCGGGCTCAGCTTGAGGCACGCGACCTTGAGCGCAAGACCGAGGCCGAGGCGGTCTCTGAGAAACTGGCTGGCGAGAGCTTCGTCGTCATCCGTCAAGCTGGCGATACCGGCCAGCTCTATGGCTCCGTATCAACGCGCGACATTGCCAGCGCCGTTACCGAAGGCGGCTTCTCTATCGAACGCCGACAAGTGCTCCTCGACAGACCAATTAAAACCCTGGGGCTGCACGAGGTACGCCTCGCCTTGCACGGCGAGGTCGTTCCAACGGTGATCGTAAACGTTGCCCGCACCGAAGACGAAGCAGAACGTCAGGCCCGCGGCGAAGACGTGACCCAAGAATTGTCAGAAGAGGAAGAAGAGGCTGCAGAAGCGCTGGCCGCTGGGGAAGCACTCTTCGAGGAAGGCGCGGAGCCGCAAGCGGCCGATGAGCCTGAGAGCCGCGACGAGACCGAGACCTCGGACGAGACTGGCACGGACGAGAACGAGAACAAGGAATAGTCCTCAGGCAGCGCCACTTCGCCGAGAGGCAGCCACCGCAGCGGTCAGCAGAAGCAGGGTCATCCCGCCTCTTTTCTGGAGCAGCTACGCTGAGGGCTCTATCAACCTGTGAGTTGGGCCCGATCTCCCCGATGTTCACAGGACTGACATCTGGCCCACCCCTGGCAATTGGCTACTCTTGGGCATGACCGCACTGATTCGCCAAACGCCTCCAGAGCCGCATCCCGAGTCTGCCGATTACCGGGATGCCCCTCACAACTTGGAGGCCGAACAGGATCTCCTCGGCGCCATTCTCGTAAACAATGAAGCGCTGGATCGGGTTTCGAGCTTCTTGAAGCCGGACCACTTCTTCGACCCGCTCCATGGGCGCATATATGAGAGTGCAGCCAAGCTCATTATGGGTGGGAAGCGTGCGACCCCCATTACGCTCAAGACCTTTTTCCAGGCCGAACCAGCCATCGGTGATCTGACTGTCCCGCAGTATTTGGGACGGCTAGCCGCCAATGCGACCACGATTATCAATGCAGAAGACTATGGGCGAACGGTCTACGACCTCGCTATTCGCCGGAACCTCATCGATATCGGCGAGAGCATGGTCAACACGGCTTATGACTCGCCGATCGATGCAGAACCGTCCCATCAGATCGAGGAGGCAGAGCAGCGGCTTTACGAACTCGCCGAGACAGGAAAATACGGTGCGGGTTTTGAGCCGTTCTCCTCTGCCCTCACCGACGCCATCGACATGGCCGCTAATGCCTATCAGCGCGACGGAGGCCTGTCTGGCCTAGCGACCGGATTCGCTGATCTCGACCAGCGCATGGGGGGTCTTCAGGCCTCTGACCTCGTGATTCTCGCAGGCCGCCCCTCCATGGGCAAAACCGCCCTTGCCACCAACATTGCCTACCATGTGGCAAAAGCCTATGCCGCCGATCCGCATACGGGAGAAGCGTCGGATGGAGCCGTTGTTGGCTTCTTCTCGTTGGAAATGTCCGCCGAGCAGCTCGCGACTCGCATTATCTCCGAGCAGTCCCAGATCTCCTCTGAAAAGATCCGTCGTGGCCGCATCGACTCTCAAGACTTCGATCGGATCGTCGAAGCCTCGCAGGAACTCCAGAATCTTCCGCTATTCATCGATCAGACCGGTGGCATCTCGGTTGCTCAGCTGGCGGCCCGCGCTCGACGCCTAAAAAGGCAACGGGGGCTTGGGTTTATCATTGTTGACTACTTGCAGCTCTTAACGGGTTCCACTCGCCGGGCTCAGGAAGGGCGTGTCCAGGAGGTCTCCGAAATCACCACTGGATTAAAAGCCCTGGCCAAAGAGCTCCATGTGCCTATTCTCGCGCTGTCACAGCTGTCGCGCCAGGTCGAGCAGAGGGATGATAAGCGGCCGCAGCTGGCCGACCTGCGTGAATCAGGGTCCATTGAACAGGACGCTGATGTGGTAATGTTTGTATTCCGCGAGGAATATTACCTAGAGCGCAGCCAGCCGCGCGAGAACACCGAAGAGCACAGACAGTGGCAACAAGACATGGAAGCGGTGACAGGCAAGGCCGAGGTCATCGTGGGCAAGCAGCGCCACGGACCGACGGGAACGGTGACGCTACAGTTCTCTCCAGAGTACACCCGGTTTTCCAATCTCGCGGCCTCGGATCGTCTTCCGGACCGGATGGAGTAGTCGGCGCAAAGGCGCAACCCGACAGTGGCCGCGCAGTCAACGACGAGACGCACGAGACGGCGATCCTTACGATCGACCTCAGCGCCTTAGCGGAAAACTACCGAGACCTGCGCGACCGCGCGCACCCGGCGGAATGCGGGGCTGTCGTTAAGGCAGACGCATACGGATTGGGCATGGAGCAGGCAGCCGCGGTGCTCTGGCAAAATGGGTGCCGGACTTACTTTGTCGCGACGATCGCTGAGGCGATTGATCTGCGAACGTTGCTACCCGAAGCCGTGATTTACGTCTTGAACGGCCTGCTGCCAGGAACAGCTGCCACGTTTCGCGACTACGGACTTCGACCGGTTCTCAATAGTGCCGGCGAGGTACGCGAATGGGCCAACTATTGCTCGAATGTCAGCGGCGCCCTCCCTTGTGCGATCCATGTGGACACCGGCATGAACCGCCTTGGCTTATCGGCTGGCGATATCGATGAAGTCCGAGCTATGGCGAATCTCTGGCAGACCGTCGCGCTATCTTTGGTAATGAGCCATTTGGCTTGCGCGGACGATCACACCAGTCCTAAGAACAAACAGCAACGCGCCTGCTTCGAAACCATTCGAGCGGCGTTCCCCGAAGCTATGACGAGCCTAGCCAATTCGGCAGGCATCTTGCTCGGACGGCAGTATCACTATGACCTCGTTCGACCGGGCGTCGCGCTCTACGGCGGCCATCCGCAGCGGCAAGGCGCAAATCCCTTCCGCAGGGTCGTGCAATTGATGGGACGCGTACTGCAGATCCGATTAGCAGATAAGGGTGAGACCGTTGGCTACGGCGCCAGCCGTCGTCTTGATCGTCCGACCCGCATCGCAGTGGTCGCGGCCGGCTATGCGGATGGTTTGTTTAGAGCGCTCTCCGCTGGCGATGGCGAGACGGGATTGACGGCCTATCTCGGGCCCTACGCGGCACCGGTTTTGGGGCGCATTTCTATGGATCTCGTTAGCGTCGACGTCACAGACGTGCCTGAGGCCTTCCGCCAACGGGGCGCCTGGGTCGAGCTCCTCGGTCCCAATGTCAGCCTGCACGAGATGGCCTCTCAAGCTGGGACCATCGACTACGAGGTCCTAACAAGCCTCGGCGGACGCGCAACGCGCCGCTATATCGGCTTTTGAGCAAAGACGCCTGAAGCAACAAAAAATATGGCAAAAACTTCGAAAGCCTATGTCTGCCAGTCTTGCGGAGCTGTCGCGGCGCGCTGGTCGGGGAAATGCTCTGCATGCGGCGCATGGAACTCGCTTATTGAGGAGGCATCCACGCCGACCCAAAGCCCTGCGCTCGTCGCCATCAAAGGCGGCAAAGGTCGGCAGGCGCACTTCGAGACGCTTGACGCTCAGACCGAAGACGCGCCGCGACTGAAGACGAATATTGCGGAGCTTGATCGCGTGCTCGGCGGGGGCCTCGTACCTGGCGCCGCTGTGCTCGTTGGTGGCGATCCAGGTATCGGCAAATCAACACTGCTTCTTCAAACCGCGGCACAACTAGCGCAGGACGGAGCAAAGGTCATATACCTGTCAGGCGAGGAAGCCACTGCACAGGTGCGCATGCGTGCAGGGCGCCTCGGCGTCGCGGGCGCGCCCGTCGCACTCGGGACGGAGACCAACGTCGCCAACATCATCGCGACGTTGAGTAAGGGATCGCCCGCTGCCCTAGTCATTATCGACTCGGTGCAGACACTTTGGTCGGAAGGCATCGACTCTGCGCCGGGGACGATCTCGCAGCTTCGCGGTTGTTCCGCCGCGCTGATCAGCTACGCGAAGGCCAGCGGCACAACCCTCATCCTTGTTGGTCATGTGACAAAAGACGGCCAGATCGCTGGACCGAAGGTGATCGAGCACATGGTTGATACCGTGCTCTACTTCGAAGGCCTCAGCGGACATCAGTTCCGCATCCTGCGGTCCGTAAAGAACCGTTTTGGGCCCACTGACGAGATTGGCGTCTTCGAAATGCGCCTGGAGGGGCTTCGCGAGGTGGACAATCCATCGGCCCTTTTTCTGAACGAGACCGACCGCGGTTCGCCGGGAACAGCCGTGTTCGCAGGTATGGAAGGTACACGGCCGCTACTTGTGGAAATTCAAGGATTGGTGGCTCATAGCGTGCTGGGAACGCCTCGTAGGGCCGTGGTTGGCTGGGACCAAAATCGCCTCTCAATGCTCTTGGCCGTCCTAGAGGCACGGTGTGGTGTTCGGCTTGGCGGCCACGATGTCTACCTGAACGTGGCAGGAGGTCTGAGACTGAACGAACCGGCTGCCGATCTCGCGGCAGCGGCCGCGCTGCTATCGTCGTTCACAGGGCGAGCTGCCCCGGAAGATACGGTTTATTTCGGCGAGGTCAGCTTAACGGGGGCTGTGCGGGCCGTTGGTCACACAGACCAGCGTCTCAAGGAGTCGGCAAAGCTGGGCTTCGTTCAAGCGGTCGCGCCGGCCGGAAAAAGCCCCGCCGAGCATGATGCCAAGGGGATCGTGCTCAACCCGGTCTCCCAGCTCGAGGAATTGGTCGCTTGGTTCGCCCTGCCGGAGGGTTAAACCTGTCGTGGATTGCCAAGAAGTGTGACCCTCAAGTCATTGCACAACAGGGGTCATTCGTGCTTCATCCGCGAGAATCGTGATAGTCTGACAACACTCGCCCGAGGGAGCGCCGCGGCATGCCAATTTCCTGGCTCGATATCATACTGATCGTCATCATGCTTATCTCGGGCTTCCTCGCCATGGTGCGAGGGTTCACCCGCGAGGTCTTGTCGATCTTTTCCTGGGCCATGGCCGCCGTCGCCGCGCTTTACTTCACGCCGCGCTATTACGAAGTTCTCTCGCCTTATATCGACAACCCCAGCATCGCTCAGATCGCATTCGCGGCAGGGGTGTTCATTCTCACTCTGATCGTTGTCAGCCTGATTACCTTCCGTATCTCAGACAAGGTGCTCGACAGCCGGGTTGGAGCCCTCGATCGATCGCTTGGCTTTGTCTTCGGTTTGGCTCGCGGCTTTCTGCTCGTGGCTATCGTCTTTATTCTCTTCACCGCGCTCGCCAGGGACCAGCCAGACTGGGTCCGCAACGCGCGCTCCTACCCGTTGTTGGAGCGGACCCAAGTTGCCATCGAGTCGTTGCTGCCGACCAACCCTGAGGAATTCATTCCCAAGCAGGAGGAAGAAGGCTCTGATGCGGAAGCCGACGGCGCTCCGGCGCAGTAACAGAAGCGTTCCGTTCGAAACCCGTACGCGCGTCATTAGTATCCAGTTGCGTGGCATTGAAGCCCCAGATGGGGCGACTATCTATCAATAGGGAAAGGCCCGTGCCCGTGACAGACCAACTCGATCAAGCGACGCCGCTCCAGTGGCTCGAAGACGACCGACTCCACGAGGAATGTGGGGTTTTCGGCATCTTCAATCATCCCGACGCAGCAGCGCTGACGGCGCTGGGCTTGCATGCTCTTCAGCATCGCGGGCAAGAAGCGGCTGGGATCGTGAGCTTTGACGGGGAACACTTTCACACCGAGCGCCGGATGGGCCTCGTCGGCGACCACTTTACATCGCGCCCGGTCATCGATCGGTTGAAAGGCGACATGGCCGTTGGGCATGTGCGTTATTCAACTACCGGCGACGCTGTCATGCGCAACGTCCAGCCCCTATTTGTCGATCTCGAGTCCGGCGGATTCACGCTTTGCCATAATGGCAACCTGACAAATGCGCTGACCTTGCGCGAGAACCTCATCAGTAAAGGTGCCATCTGCCAGTCGACGACAGACACCGAAGTCATTCTCCACCTCGTTGCACGCAGCGAGAAGCGGAACTTCGTCGAGCGCTTCGTCGAAGCATTGCTTCAGGTCGAAGGTGCTTACGCCTTTGTCGGAATGACCAATAAGAAGCTGATTGGCGCGCGCGACCCGTTCGGCATTCGCCCGCTCGTACTCGGCCGTCTCGGCGATGCGTGGGTATTGTCGTCGGAAACCTGCGCGCTCGACATTATCGGCGCCGAGTTCGTTCGCGAGGTCGAGAATGGCGAGGTGATTATCGCAACGCGCGACGGGCTTGAGAGCCACCGTTTTGTCCCCGAGAATCCGCCTCGCTTATGTATCTTTGAGTACATCTATTTTGCGCGGCCCGACTCCATCATCGATGGCCGCTCGGTATACGACGTGCGAAAGGCCATGGGCCGCCAGCTAGCGTTGGAAGCGCCCACGGATGCGGACGTGGTTGTCCCGATTCCCGATAGCGGCGTACCCGCAGCCATTGGCTATGCCCAAGAGTCCGGACTTCCTTTTGAATTTGGCATCATCAGAAACCACTACGTTGGCCGGACCTTCATTGAGCCGGAGCAACAAATCCGCCAACTTGGCGTCAAGCTGAAGCACAGCGCGAACGACTTACAAGTTAAAGGCAGACGCATCGTCCTTATCGATGACAGCGTGGTGCGTGGCACCACGTCGGTGAAAATCGTGCAGATGATGCGCGAGGCTGGAGCGAAAGAAGTGCATATGCGCATCTCCAGCCCGCCGATTACGCATCCGGACTTTTACGGGATCGACACGCCAAACCAAGACAAGCTGCTCGCGGCGAACCGTACGCTTGAAGAGATGCGGAACTTCATGGGCGCCGACTCATTGGCTTTTATTTCCGTTGACGGCATTTATCGCGCGATGGGTTTTGACGGTCGTGACGACAACAACCCTCAGTTTACGGACCACTGTTTCACTGGCGAGTACCCAACGCGCTTGCGCGACCGAGAAGGCCCGCCGCAGCAGAAACAGCTTTCCTTCTTAGCCGAGGTCGGTTGACCGGCACAGCTTTCAAAGACCGCATTGCCCTGATCACCGGCGCGTCGCGGGGTATCGGGCGCGCGACGGCTCATATGCTCGCGGCCGAGGGTGCGCATGTGATCTTGCTCGCACGTAGCCGAAAGGCGCTGGAAGCCGTCAATGACGAGATAACAGCGATGGGCGGTGTGGTGACTATCATTCCGCTTAATCTGGAGAACGGTGCCGCGATCGACCCGCTCGGCCCATCGCTCTATGAGCGCTTCGGCCGCTTGGACATCTTTGTGGGCAATGCCGGCGTACTTGGCGGCTTGCGCCCACTCAACCACATTCCATCGAAGACGTGGGACAAGGTGCTCGCGGTCAATCTCACGGCGAACTGGCGGCTGATCCGGACACTAGACCCGTTGCTGCACTTGTCGGATGCCGGTCGCGTCGTCTTCGTCACATCTTCGCGCGTAGCCGCGCAGGGCCGGGCCTACTGGGCGCCATACTCGGTCTCCAAAGCCGGCCTGGAAACGCTGGCGAAGACTTATGCCAATGAGACATCGGACAGCCCGATCAGGGTCAATCTGGTCGACCCGCGTGCGACGGCAACGGCCATGCGGGCCGAAGCCTTTCCGGGCGAAGACCCGGCTTCGATCAAAGCCCCTGAGAAGGTTGCCGAGACCATCGTCAAGCTTTGCCTCCCCAGCGTCACGGAGACCGGACAGACGATCGAAGTCGGTTGACAGAAAGTCTCGCTGGATCAAGAGCTAGTATGCAGCAATGACCATACCGTCATAGGCTGGTTCAATGCCTTCGGGAAGCTGTCCCTTGAGGGTCTCGTAGTCCAAATCCACGTGCATGTGCGTGAATACAGCGCGCTTCGGCCGCATGCGTCCGACCCAACTCACCGCCTCATCCACACTTAGATGGCTCGGGTGGCCAGTATAGCGCAGCGCGTCGAGAATCCAGGTATCGAGTCCTTCCAGCAATCCTAAAGACTCTTCTGGGAAATCGCTCACGTCCGGTGAGTACGCAAGACCATTGAAACGAAACCCGAGAGACTCGCTTGAGCCATGCTGCTGAAGAATCGGAATGGCCTTGATCGCCCCCCCTAGCCCATCAATGACGACCGGTTCGCCCGGCTCAATGTCATGTCCGTTCAACACCGGCGGATATTCGCTGCCTGGCGGCGTCTCGAAGCAATAGTCGAAACGCTGACGCAAAACCTCGCCAAACGGCTTCAGATAGTACACATCGACGCGGCGCCGTGCGTTGTAAGCAACCATGCGAAGGTCATCGATGCCGTGCACATGGTCTGCGTGGTCATGGGTATACAGAACCCCGTCGAGAAGGCCGACATCTGCATCGTTTAATTGCTCGCGCAGGTCCGGCGGCGTGTCTACGAGCACGCGCGTGACGCCGCCGTCACCGGTCCGTTCGACGAGCAGTGCGCAGCGACGGCGCCGGTTCTTGGGATTTGCTGGATCGCAAGCGCCCCACTGATTGCCGATCCGGGGCACGCCGCCTGAGGTGCCGCAGCCAAGGATAGTTGCCTTCAAGCTCATGCGGCGTTTGAATGTTCTTTCAGAGAGGTGCGCGGCACCTTGCTGAAAAGACCGAAAAAATTGTCGGTCGTAAGCTGCGTGAAATCCTGGATCGCAAGACCGCGGACAGCGGCGAGCTGCTCGGCTGTCTTTGCTACATAGGCGGGCTCATTGGTCTTCCCGCGGAAAGGCTCCGGCGCAAGGTACGGGGCGTCGGTCTCGACGAGGAGCCGATCGGCCGGCGCCGAAGCGGCGATTCTGCGCAAGCTGTCCGCCTTCTTGAAGGTCACAACTCCTGAGAACGAGATATAGCCGCCAAGAGCGAGACCGCGTCGCGCGAGGTCCTCGCCGCTGGTGAAGCAATGGAGGACGAAAGGAAACGAGCCCTTGGCGCTTTCCTCTTCGAGGATCGCTGCCATGTCCTCGTCGGCCTCTCGGGAATGAATGACGAGCGGCAGCCCCGTCTCTCGCGCAGCGGCAATATGAACGCGGAAGCTCTTCGCCTGCAGCTCCCGCGGCGAATAGTCGTAGTGGTAATCGAGCCCCGCCTCACCGATTGCAACGACCTTGGGATGACGCGCGATCTCAATCAGCTCGTCGAGTGTCACATCCTGCTCTTCGGCTGCATTGTGAGGATGGGTCCCGACGGAACAAAAGACGTTCTCATGCAACTCAACGATCTCCTTCAACGCGTCGAACTTCGCAACGCGGGTCGAGATCGTCACCATGAGCCCTACCCCGGCGTCGTCCGCACGCGAGAGCAGCGCCGGCAAGTCCGACAGAAGTTGCGGGGAATCGAGGTGGCAGTGGCTATCGATCAGCATCACGGAAAGATGAAATATCGTTACGGTTCAGTTTGCTAGGGTCCGACGCGCGTAACCGAGCGGCGGGCCTTTGTGCAGCACTTTGGCCGACGAAACAAGCCGACGCAGCAATGGGACGACCACCATCACTCCTAATTGGCAAATATACCTCAACGCGGTGTGGATAGGCACGCGGAGGCTCAGGGTTCTCGCCGCCCTTGCCGCCGCAATACTGACTTCGCCTTTATCGACTGCAGGCACGGCCAAAGATGGCTGCAGCAAGAGCGTTTACGTCTATAGCGCTCCCTGGTGCGGAACGTGCCGGCGTCTCCTGTCCTATCTCGATCTTAACCGCATTCACTACACGCTGTTGGATGCGGACACCCCCCGCGTTAAGGCTGAAATGAGAGCGCGCTTTGGCACGACGGCCGTGCCCCAGATGCTGATTGGCCTGAACAAAGTGAGCGGACTCGACACGCCCAAAATCCGGCGGTACTGCCGGTAGGAGTTTTTTCTTATGAAAACTGGAACCGAATTCGTCGATCCGCGTTTACCGGCTATGACACTTGCACTCGCCTTTGCCGGTACCCTGGTCTTTGCATTCCTCGTTTCGGCGTTCTGTGACAGCGTTGGCAACTAACGCGGCGCGCGAATATCGGCCTGCCCGCCGCATTGCCGCGCGTCTAACGCCCTTCGCCCTCCGGCTCGACATAGCGCGGGAAGACCGGCGTCGGCGCCGGAAGCTCCGTTCCGGGCTTGAGGCGCCCTGCTTCACCAAGATTGCCGAAGTCTCTCGCGTCTTCCGGCACACTCAGCAGATCCAATAGCTTCCCGCCGCTTTCAGGCATCGCGGCCTGTGTCAGGATCGCCGCTTGGCGCACGACCTCGGCCGTCACGTAGAGGATCGTCCCCATGCGCTCCGGGTCGGTCTTCTTATGCGCCCAAGGCTCCTCGCCCGCGAAGTAGCGGTTCGCATCGGCGATCAACGCCCAGATGGCTTCAAGCGCCTTGTGGATTGCAAAGGCATCGATCTCCGCCTCCAATCGCGGCAGAAGCCCATCCGCTTGAGCCAAAATCGCTTTGTCGTTGTCGGTAAGGTCACCGGGTTCGGGCACCACGCCACCGCAATTCTTGGCGATCATCGATAGCGAGCGCTGCGCCAAATTGCCGAGGTCGTTGGCAAGGTCCGCATTGATGCGCTGAACGATGCCTTCATGGCTGTAATTGCCGTCCTGACCGAACGGCACTTCGCGCAGCAGGAAATAGCGGATCTGGTCGACGCCGTATTCACGTACAAGCGCATTGGGGTCGACGACATTGCCGACCGACTTCGACATCTTCTCCCCGCGATTGTAAAGGAAGCCGTGACCGAACACCTGGCGCGGCAGCTCGACGCCGGCAGACATGAGGAAGGCGGGCCAATATATCGCGTGGAAGCGGATAATGTCTTTGCCGATAATGTGGACGTCCGCTGGCCAGTACTTCTTGTAGGTCTCGCACGACTCGTCCGGGAAGCCGACGCCAGTGATGTAGTTCGTTAGCGCATCCACCCACACATACATAATGTGCTTGGGATCATCCGGGACCGGCACGCCCCAGTCGAACGTGGTTCGAGATACGGAGAGATCGCGCAAGCCGCCGCGCACGAAACTCTTGACCTCGTTCGCACGCGTATCGGGCCCCATGAATTCAGGGTTGGCCTCATAGTGGGCGAGCAGCCGGTCTTGAAAAGCAGAAAGGCGGAAGAAATAGCTCTCCTCCTCGACCCATTCCACCGGCGTGCCTTGCGGTGAGAGCTTGGCGCCATCGGGTCCATCGCTCAACTCGCTCTCGTCGTAATACGCCTCGTCGCGTACCGAGTACCATCCGGCGTACTTATCCAAGTAGATGTCCCCTGCCGCCTGCATGCGCCGCCAGAGTTCTTGCGCAGCACGCTTATGGCGTTCCTCGCGTGTAGTGATGAAGTCGTCGTGGGAACAATTGAGCACCTCGACCATCTCGCGAAACTTCGGCGTATTGCGATCGGCGAGTGCACTGACCTCGATTCCGTGCTTGCGCGCGGTTTGCAGCATCTTGATGCCGTGCTCGTCCGTCCCGGTGAGGAAGAACACGTCGCGCCCCTGCAGCCGCCGGAACCGGGCAATAGCGTCGGTCGCAACCGCCTCGTAGGCATGGCCGATATGCGGCGCATCGTTCGGGTACGAGATCGCGGTGGTGATGTAATAAGTTTGTCTGTCAGCCATAACGTCTCCTTACGCGGAGACATAGCCTTGCCTTCGCCGCCTGCCAAGCGCACTCGGTTCATGCGTCAGGATGGTGTGCGTGAAGCTAGGTCCTGAAGGCCAAACCAGCTGTTCAGAACGAGCAGCCCGCGATCCAAATTCAAAGCCATCGTCTCGGCGCGTGCGGCGGAGATCGTTTCCCAAGATTCGGCCCAGGCGCGCAATGTCTCCGGCGTGATCAGACGCCGCGCGAAGTCTGGCTCCGATCCCACGAGGCCCTGACCGGTCGCGCCATAGCGCACCAGCCGCTCGATCAAGCCCAAGAGCAGCGTCAGATAGAGCTCGAGATGCTCCGTCTCATTGATACTGGCGAGCTTTTCGGCCTGGCGCTGCACCTTTGCACCGTCGAGGTCTGGTAACCCCTCGAACATGGCGATGATGTCGTTGTAGAGCCCAATGCCCTCCCCGGTAACGAGCTCCAGCGTACGACGGACACTTCCCTGCGAAAGAGCGAGAGCCAAGCGGCGCGTTTCCTCATCTGCGTCGATGCCATCGCGGGTCAATGCAGCGTCGACGGCGTCAATCAACGCCGCTTCGTCCAGCGACGACAGCCGCAACATACGCGTTCGCGAACGAATGGTCACGGGCAACCGACCTTCAGCATTCGAAACGAGTAGAAATAGCGTATCCCGCGGCGGTTCCTCCAGCGCCTTCAGCAACGCGTTCGCCGCGTTCTGGTTCAGCTGGTCCGCCCTGTCGACGATCACGACGCGCCATGAGCCATCGCCAGCCGTGCTACCGAGAAAACTACGCAACCGCCGAACTTCATCGACGCTGATCACCTGAGAGTAGCGCTTGGTCTTCTCTATCCAGGACCGACGGATCAGCAGAAGATTGGGATGCGCGAGCCCCGCTACTTTTCGGAAAATCGGCTGATCTGGTGCGACATCGCCGGGAGCGCCTGGCAGAAGATCGCCGGCCTCTGCATGAGCGAGTACTGTTCTCGCCAGGCGATAGGCGAGCGTAGCCTTACCGATGCCCTCAGGGCCCACAAGGAGCCAGGCGTGATGCAAACGCCCGCTACGGAGTGCCTCCTCGAACTCTGTAGCCGCGTCGTCGTGACCGAACACCCGATCGACATCGCGTGGACTGGAAAAGCCCTCTAAACAATCCGGCTCGACAACTGCGGATGCCGACTTCTTGGTCGCGGCGCTCATAGGGTTTCACTCACCGGACGGAGCCGCTTCCGGCGAGACCTCTGCATCGGTCGCAGCTCACGGATTAAGCCGCTGTAAGACCGTCTCCCACACATCTTCGGCGACCATGGCCTCCGGCTGGCTTGCATCGACGACAGCGCATCGGCTTGGCTCTTCCTCTGCGATATCGAGAAATCCACGACGAATGCGCTCATGAGTCATGAGCTCTTGGCTCTCGAAACGATCGAGTTCCTGACCTTCCGCCCGCGCCGCTACACGTGCAAGCCCTTCTTCTACAGGAATGTCGAGAACGAATGTCACGTCCGGCAGAAGGGCCCCGACGGTGATCTTCTCCAGCGCGTTAATAAGGCCACGCGGCACGCCAGCCGTTGCCCCTTGATACGCACGCGTGGAGTCGATGAAACGATCGCAGATGACCCACTGACCCTGCTGCAGTGCGACCCGAATGGCGTTGTCGATATGGTCGCCACGTGCAACAGCAAAGAGCACCGACTCTGCAAGAGGGCCAAACTGTGCCGCCTGGCCCGATAGAAGAACCTGGCGGATTTCTTCGGCCGCGGGCGACCCGCCGGGTTCTCGCGTTACGAAAACGGGGCGTCCGGAACGAGACAGCCGATCGGCAAGGATGCCAACCTGCGTGGACTTGCCCGCGCCCTCGCCACCCTCGAATGTGATGAAACGTCCGATCTCGATGGCTTGCTGCATGATGTGTTGGGCCCGCGTGCTCAGCGCTACAATAGCCAGCCGAATGCGAGCACAAGAAGCGAGTCGATGCCCCGGCTGGCAAAACCGCTCCTGTTTATGTCTTCACCCGCATAAAGCGGTATTTCGTTGACCGCCGCGAGATCGGCCGACTTCACGCGCAAAGTCGCGATCTGGTCGCCCTTTTTGATCGGCGCCTTGATCGGGCCCTGATAAATGATCTCGCCCGACACTGCGCCGGTTGCACTTGCTGGAAGAAGCAGATCAATCGCGCCGTCCCCCACAAGCGGCACGTAGTGCTTCTCGCCGCCCCAGACCAGCGCTTCGCTCACTTGCTGACCGTCTTCGAATAGCCGGAATGGCCGGAAGCTCTTGAAGCCCCACTCCAACACTCGGCGGGACTCGCGCTCCCTATCATTCTTTTTCTCAAGCCCCGTGACAACCAATATCAGCCGTTGGTTCCCGCGCTTTGCACTCGATACAAGCCCGTACCCGGCTTCCTTGGTGAAACCCGTCTTCAACCCATCGACACCGATTGGAGCCCAGACCAAGGGATTGCGATTCCGGAAAGTGAATCTGTCCCTGTAACGGAACTCCTTCTGGCCGAAGTAATGATAGTACTCTGGATAGGTCTCGATCAGATGCCGTGACAGCTTCGCAAGATCTCGCGCGGTCATCACATGACCCTCTGCAGGGAGTCCGGTCGGGTTCACAAAGGTCGAACCCGTAAGGCCAATCTCCGCTGCATAGTCATTCATCATTTTCACGAAGCCCTCCTCCGTCCCGCCGATCCCTTCGGCAAGAATGAGGGACCCGTCATTTGCAGACTGGACGGCTACACCCTGGACGAGATCGCTAACGGTGATTGCATTGCCCAACGGCGCGAACATCGCAGCCGTCCCCGACGGTGCACCGCCTGTTCGCCAGGCGTGCTCGCTCACTGTGAACGTATCGTCGAGTTTGATCCGCCCCGCTTTCAACTCGCGAAAGACCACTGCCAGCGTCATGAGTTTGCTCATGCTGGCGGGGGGAATGGGCTGCTCGGACCCCTTCTCGTATAGAATGAGATTGGCACCCGGATCCATTAGGATCGCGGTCTTGGCCTTAGTCTTGAACTCGCTCGTTTTCTTCGACGCCGCAGGGTTTGGCACCAATACAAGCGACATACACAGTGCGACAAAGGCACATGCCAAGACGGTTCTTGCCAATACAGTTTTTCTCAATCTACGCAAAGCGCGCACGCGGCCACATCGAGCTTGAGGAACGGCGGTTCGCCAGGCGGCCCCAATAGCCGCCAGAGCGACAGCAATATCGAATGTCAGCAGTGAAAAATCAACCGGCGCCCCGCCAACACTCAGTTCTGCAATATGAGCCTCGCGCCCTCGTAGCCAGCGTCTGCAACATCGGAAAGCGCCGTAGCCGCCGATATGCCATCTAGAAACGGTCCGACACGAACCCGGTAATATATCTGGCCGCGGTTCGTGATCGGTGCAATTTCGACCGGGCCCACGCCCGAGAGCGTCTGTTTCGCGCGCTGCGCGTTACTCGGGTTCCTGAAAAGACCTGCCTGGATTATCGGTCCGTTAGGTTCTTCTGGCGAAGACGATCCTATCGCGCCCGTTATGTCCGCAGCGCCCCGCCTGCTGGTCAGCTGAGCCAATCGGGTCCCATCTGTTCCATCAGAGGCCGCTGCACTTACCGAAGCAGGCTGAGCGGCAGAAACAATTGTCCGGTGGGCTCGCTCGGGGATCGGAGGATCTTTCGGCTCCCCAGGCGCGGCCACTGCGATCACGACCTCCGGCGTTCCATCAGAACCCCGGGTGCCCGCATATTGTGAGTAGCCGCGCGTCGAGAGGTAGTCGCGCTCCAACGCGTCGTCGCCCTGGAGACCCGCTTCGCGGAGATAGCTCACGCGAACATTGGCGGTACCGGCCCTCTTGAAACCCAACACTTCGGCTGCTCGCTTGGAGAGATCGATCACCCGCCCTTTGCGGAATGGCCCGCGGTCATTCACACGCAAAACTGCGCTCAGCCCGTTATCGAGATTTGTAACCTTCACGTAGGACGGGAGCGGCAGCGTCGGATGGGCAGCCGACAAGCGCTCCATATCGAAGATTTCGCCATTAGATGTGAGGCGCCCGTGAAACAAATCGCCATACCAAGACGCGACACCTCGTCGATCATAATCCGGGTCATTTCTTGGGACGAACCGTTGTCCATTGATTTCGTAGGGCTGCCCGATCTTGAAATGACCACCGCCTTTAGGGGCTGGCTCGCCGATTTGGACCAAGCGCGGCGCCAGACCATCGGGCTCCTCGTCCACCGGAGCAGGTTCCGACCAGATCCCGAGCGCTACGACGAAGACAACGAGCAGAGGAAACCACAGACGCGGGTCAAAAACGCGTTCGGCCAGAGAACTGATGCGGCCCAAGCTCGGCCCCAGCCCAACCAATGTTTCTCTGTCCAATAGTCCGCCCCCCAAGGGCTGAAACGGGAAGCGCCGAAAGAGCCACGAACGCAAAACTAGGCGAGCTCTCCCGGCGCACAGTCCATTTGCGCCGAACCCAGTTAGCAAAAACTAAATAGGTCCCGGTACGCAACCGCGAAACAGAACCTCTGTCTCGCACAAATTATCATTCAGAATCAGCCCATTATAGGCTGCCAAAAATGACAAAGCGATTTTGTTAACCATACAGGGACAATCCCGTGCCCAATGGGCCACAGAGTCCTTGAAAACACTCGGGAAACTAGCCCGAAGCCTTGTGGACCAAATCAAACGCTTGGCCCTTCTATTACGGCTTTCAGCCCTCAGGCCGCTTTCCTGACCAGCCGTTCGTGCGCGAGCAGTACCACAACAACCTCTCGATCAAGCTGCACCGCGTTCCGGAGCCAAAGTTGCGAGCGCCTCAGGTCCAGAAGCCTGTCAGGGTCCAGCCGATCACCCGTCCGACGCATATGCCTCGCCAACTCCCCGCGTGACGCAAACGCCGACTGTCGACCCAGCGCTGCCGGGGGTCACCAAGTGCCCAAACTGTTAGTCGCTCAAGGGCCCTAACCGCCCGTTCCCCTTGTATTGGGACCGTTGAGTTCCCAAATAAGCAGGCGACGCGCTGGTCCCGGCGCGCACTTCCACATGCCAACGAACCCATTAGCTCTCAAGGATTTCCTGACATCTGCCTGCAGAACACGAGACGTTGAGCGAGGCACAATGCGTGATCCGAAGACCCAAATGTTCGCAGAAGCCTGTGCCATGCTCAAACAGGCGGAACAGCTGCATCGGCAGTTTTTCGAGCCTTCAAGCAATGCCAGTCATGCCTGTTGGGAACCACCGGTCGACATCCTAGAGACCGACCGCGAGGTCACCGTGATCACAGCTTTGCCAGGCGTGCACCCGGATGCCGTGCAGGCCGAGGTGGAAGGCTCGACATTGATCGTTACCGGGGTTCGCGCAATTCCGGCGGCGGGACGCGGGGCCAACATCGTCCGGCTTGAGATTCCGTACGGTCGGTTTGAGCGACGTATCGCAATTTCCAGCCGCTTGAGGCTCATTGAGCAAGAGCTTGAGAACGGATGCCTCAGGTTGATTTTTTTGAAGGGTGGCTAAGCCAATCACTAAAGTGCACACCATGAACGAACATGAGCAAAGCCTGAAAACAGAGAGCTTGAAAACGGCGGATGAAACGACGCCGTCCGAGAGCGCGGCAGAGCCGGCGGAGACAGCGTTTCCAGAGTTGCCCGACGACGCTGTGATCCTGCTGTCGACGCGGAACGCCGTCTTGTTCCCGGGCGTCGTTACTCCGCTTATGGTTGGGCGACCCCAAACTATTGCAGGCGCACAGGCAGCCGCTCAGGGTGGGAAGCACGTCGGCATTCTGCTTCAGAGCGATCCGGCGGCGGATGCGCCGGGACCCGATCAGCTGCACAGCGTGGGTACGATCGCCGAAATCATGCGCTACGTGACCGCGCCAGACGGAAACCATCATCTGGTGGTGCGTGGCGTGAATCGATTCAAGGTTGTCGAGATGCTCGACGGGTACCCGTTCCTTGCGGCGCGCATCGAAGAGGCTGGGGAGTCCGAAGTCTTCTCGACCGAGCTCGCAGCGCGCGTTCATCAACTGCGCGAACGTGCGCGCGAAGCACTGTCGCTGCTGCCAAACGCTCCAGAGGAACTCGGGGGCGCGCTTGACCAAATTCAATCGCCTTCCATGCTGGCGGACTTCATCGCCAACGTCATGGATGTCAGCCCGCCTGAGAAGCAAGATATCCTCGAGACCTTCGATGTGTCTGAGCGCATCGATAAGGTGCTGCGGGAGCTCGCCCAGCAGATCGAAGTCTTGCGCCTTTCGAAGCAGATCGGCGAGCAGACACAGGAATCCCTGTCTGGTCGACAACGCGAGCACATCCTCCGCGAGCAGCTTCGCCAAATTCAGAAGGAGCTTGGCGAGGGCGAGGAAGGCGAAGCCGAGATTGCCGAGCTGCGTACTGCCATCGAAGAGGCAGGTATGTCCGAGGAAGCTGAGACTCAAGCAAAAAAAGAACTGCGCCGCTTGGAGCGTATGCCGGAGGCATCCGCCGAACACGGCATGGTTCGCAACTATCTCGATTGGTTGATCGAGCTTCCTTGGTCGAAGCTGTCCGAAGAGACGATCGACATTGCCGAAGCCCGGCGCATTCTTGACGAAGACCACTACGGGCTGCCCAAGGTAAAACAGCGCATCCTCGAGTACCTAGCAGTCAGGAAGCTCAACCCAGATGGGAAGAGCCCAATCCTGTGCTTTGTTGGCCCTCCGGGTGTTGGGAAGACGTCGCTCGGCCAGTCAATCGCCCGAGCAATGGGCCGGAAGTTTGGCCGGATTAGTCTTGGCGGCGTCCATGACGAGGCAGAGATCCGTGGGCACCGGCGTACCTATGTGGGCGCCCTGCCCGGCAATATCGTTCAGGCGCTTCGCAAGGCCGAAACGCGAAATCCCGTCTTTATGCTAGACGAGATGGATAAGCTCAGCCCGAGCTTTCACGGCGACCCCTCGGCCGCGCTGCTCGAGGTCTTGGACCCAGCTCAGAACAGCACGTTTCGTGACAACTATCTGGGTGTTCCGTTCGATCTGTCTAAGGTGATGTTCATCGGAACCGCCAACGTTCTCGACCAGATCCCTGCCCCGTTGCGGGATCGCATGGAGGTGATCGAGATCCCGGGCTACACCGAGGAAGAGAAGATCGAGATCGCAAAGCGCTACCTGGTCAAACGGCAACTAGAGGCGTCTGGCCTTACGCCTGAACAGTGCGATATCACCGAAGCCGCGCTGCAGGCCATCATCGATGGCTACACGCGAGAGGCTGGCGTTCGCAATCTCGAGCGTGAGATTGGGGCTGTGTGCCGACACGTCGCGATGCAGATCGCCGAAGGCGACCAAACGAGCATGCGCATCGACGAAGGTGATCTGCACGACATTCTCGGTGCCCGCAAGATCGACAACGAGGTTGCCATGCGGACGTCCGTACCGGGCGTTGCAACAGGGCTGGCGTGGACTCCGACGGGCGGCGACATTCTCTTCATCGAGTGCACGAAAGTCCCCGGCAAAGGGCGGCTCACCCTCACCGGACAGCTCGGGGACGTTATGAAGGAAAGTGCCCAAGCGGCTCTGTCTCTTCTCAAAGTGCGCGCAGGCCTTTTGGGCATTGATCAGAGCGTTTTCGATAACTCGGATGTCCATCTGCACGTCCCAGCTGGCGCCATCCCGAAAGACGGGCCGAGCGCGGGCGTTGCCATGTTCATCGCCCTCGCGTCACTCTTCACGGGCAGAACCGTCCGCAACGACATCGCCATGACCGGTGAGATCTCACTGCGTGGTCTTGTGCTGCCGATCGGCGGCGTGAAGAACAAGGTGCTCGCTGCCGTCCGCGCTGGCATCAAAACCGTGATGCTCCCGGAACGAAATCGCAGAGACTTCGAGGATATTCCGGAGGCGGCTCGCGAAGCCGTTGACTTCGTCTGGATGTCCACGGTGGACGATGCTTTGGCCGCGGCACTCAGTGCACCGGAGACCCCTGCACAGAGCCCAAACGACCTCTCGGATGATCAGCGGCGTTTGGCGAGCGGCTGAGCGCATCTCATGATCACGGCGGATCGGCTATCGCGCGAGATCTCAGCGCTTGGTGTCGCGCCTGGGGATGTCGTGATGGTGCACGTGTCGCTACGAGCCATTGGCCCGCTTGAGAACGGAGCCGCTGGTCTCCTAGAGGCGTTGAGAATTTCCGTCGGGCACCAAGGCACGCTGCTGATGGTCCTGGGCGCAAACATCCCCCATGACTGGGTGAACAAGCGGCCAGAATCAGTGCGCGAGACCCTGCTTGCCGAGAAGCTACTCCGCGATGCGCCTTGGCACGACTATTATGGGCCCGGATCGCCGCTCCAAAAGCTCTGCGGAGCTGGCGGCAAGATCCTACGCATTGGTGCTAACCCCGACACAACGACAGTCTTACACTATGCGGAATACCTGGCGGACGTGCCGAACAAGCGCCGCGTGCGCCGCCACTATCGTTGTAAGAGTGTCGGCGGGTCTGCGATCCGTGCCGTGGAGTGTCTCGACGACGAAGACAGCATTGTTCCCGTGGATGGCGAAGACTACTTCGCGCGTATCTTGAGAGACTATTTGGCACTCGGAAGGGGCCGGCGTGGCCAGGTCGGGGACGCGGCGGCAGAACTTATCGAGGCTGCAGATATCGCCAACTTCGGCGCGCAGTGGATGACCCGGAACCTCTCGCAGCCATAGACCGATCTCAAACAGCCAACGCCTCACCTTACGCCAACGCCGAACCGCTAAAGGCTGAGCCGATCGGGGTTTATCTCTACGAAGGCTGCCCCTATCATCCCCCCTACTTTTCGCGGGGTAAGGGGGATTCTATGCGGTTCCTGACAGGGTTCATTTTGGGCATCGCGCTAACGTTCGTCGCGGCCTACGTCATTGATCAACGCGAGAAGAGCGCGGAGAAAAAAGTCGTCAACTGGGACGTCGTAGGCGAGAAAGTCGACGCCGCGACGAAGGATGCACAGCAGGTTTGGTCAGACTTCACACGCGAAATCACAGGCCCATAAATCGACATTATTTCAATATTTTAGTCGCGCACGCTCCAATGCAGCACGACCCCTGCAGGCAGCGCCGCGTTCTTGATCTCGGGACGCTTGGGCGGCTTATCCTCCCGCCGGCCCTTGGGATGAGAGCTCGACTTCTCAGCTTGGGTCGTGGCCACCATATTCATGCCGATTAGAAAAGCAGCCCCGCTGCCTACCACGGCCAAGATAGCGACCAGCCGTAGGGCACGCCGCAACTCGCGACGGCCAGGAGACTCCATCCGGACTGTCCTATTCAGATAAGCCAAAAAAGAGCTGAAAAGCGCGGCCAGCGCACCACCGCTGAACACGAGCATCGCCATTGTGACTTTGCGGTCGACGGTCGCTTGCGGCTCCATCGCCACAATTATGAGCAGCACAAGCGCGGCGATCCCATTTAGTGCGACGAGAAAAGACAGAGCCCGGCCGGCAAAACGGTTCCGCTCCCGCTCGATAAACGCGGCATCAAGATCAGGTTCAGTCTGAGAGCTGTTCATCATCGTCTCGGCAGATACAGGTGCAGCCCTAGCGAAGCACCACCTTGGGAAAATACAGCGAAACCGTCCAGTTCGGCGCATCGACGATCTCGCTGATCCGAAGGTCGGCGCATACGCTACACAGCATGTAGGCATCCACCGCATTCATCTTTGTAATCGCGCAAATCCAGTCGATCATCCCGGAAACGGCGTCTCTAGCAGCCTGCATGAGATCTGGACCTACCCCCGTCGTTGCCCAATAACCCTTGTCGTCAAGTTGGCGGGACACAGGCCCTTCCGTTTCAAACCGTGGGAAGGAGAAGTTCGCCTGCTTGATCAAGCCGATCTCCGCAGCCACGACCATGGGGCTTTCGATTGCGGTACCGCAGACCTCCCCGTCTCCTTGCGCCGCATGGGTGTCACCAAGCGATAGCAGGCCGCCCGCGACCTCGACAGGCAGGTAAAGCGTCGTATTCACGGCATTGTCGCGGATATCCAGATTGCCGCCCACGCGCCTTGGGGGAATCACCGAATGCACACCCGGTTCTGCGGGCGCGAGCCCGACGGTTCCGCAAAAGGGGCGCAACGGAACTGCCCCGCCCGGTCCGAACAATGCCGGTGCAAGCGTTTGGGCATCATATTTCCAGATATGTAGCCGAGGTTCGGTGAACTGGTCGGCGAGCAACCCAAAGCCGGGAATGTTCGCGGTCCAACCCCAGCCGGAAGGCTTAAAGTCCCTGAATGTGACAGCGACTGCATCTCCTGGCTCTGCGCGCTCGACATAGATCGGCCCTGTGACGGGGTTCACCTCAGATGTATCCCGCGCGAGAAATGCTTCGAGCGTGGTATCGGGCCCAACCTGCCCGGCCGAAGCATCGATCGTCTCCATCTCGACCGTTTCGCCAGGTGTCACAGTCAGTACCGGCTCAACGGTCTTGTCCCAGCCAAAATGGTGATGGTCTTTATGGATGGTGTGGTTGCAGAGCACGGGCAGACTTCACAGTTTATTGCCTGATCTCGCGGCAATGTACCAGACAACCGCTCTCACAACGCGACATGAACTACGATGGCCCAATTAAGGCAATGGCGGAGACGGAGGGATTCGAACCCTCGATACGCGGTTAACGTATACTCCCTTAGCAGGGGAGCGCCTTCAGCCACTCGGCCACGTCTCCGTTGAGGGCAAAGGCTTACTGGTCCCGTTCGGGACGGTCAACACGCGCCGGCGCGATTTCCAGTGGCGGATAAGCGGTGCCGGGAGTGCCGAAGAGGCCCACAGGCCCATATTACTCTAGGGCGCAGTGTGCTACGCTTCCATTCTCTAATCTTCGAGGAGCGTAGGTTATGAGAGGCGGCATCCGTTTCGGATCGACTTGGCTTGTCCTGGCCTGCTTCGGCATGACGATCGCTGCTATGCCGACCCTAGCAAGCGCTGGCGTCGCAGAGTTTTGCGTGAACTGCAAAACGCCCGACGCCTCTTACCGGTGCCGACTTGAAGGCAGCGGCGTCACACAAAGCGACGCCCTTAAGCTTTACTGTGTGGTGCGGGCATCGAAGGAGGGCAACCACGCCTCGTGCGCGGCAAAGACCAACCCCAAATGCGCGGGCGTGCTCAAAGTCTACACTTATGACGGCCCTGCTCTGCCCGGCAACATCACAAGCGACCCGCGTCTGCGTGAGCTAAACCAGCGCGTGGAACGGGAGAATCGAGCCTTCGAGGACGATCGCAGCGACAGACCCAATTCGTTATTCGAGCTTGGGGGCCGGGCCTACGATGCCTCGAGGCGGGGCTTGCAAGGCGCAGGCTCCGCGATAGGCATTGGTGCCGGCGCACAAGATCAAGAGATCGCGACACCGCCTCCCCCGCCCGCGGCAGAGGAACCAGATAAGCCGCGCAAAAACTTCGCGCGCCGCAGCTGGGCTTGCATGGTCTCTATGTTCAGAGAATGCGGCGAGGGCGAGTAGAGCGGTCTACTCAAACTCGCACCTGTCCGCTCTCAGTTAACTTGCCGCCCTCAGTGGGTCTGAAGCCACTCGCGTGCTTGGCGCTGCGCCTCGGCAATCTGATCGGGGGTCATGTCCTGGGCCAGTTCGCTGCGATAATCCCGCGCCGACATGTTGCCCCGCGCTGCAGACAGGTTGAACCACTTATGCGCGGCGATGAAGTCTGCATCAACATCGCACCCTGTCGCATAGAGCATTCCAAGCTCGAAGAGCGCATCGGCGCCACCGGTTTGAACCACCGGCTCAAACTGGCTACCCAAGACAGTTCCAAGTTCCATTCGTGCCATGACGTCCCCCATTTTGGCTCTTTGTCCGGCCGTGCCCCTGACTTCCCCAAGGCAGGCGTTCAATGCGCGGCTTTGTGTTCAACGCGGACGATCATCTGCGCGATGTTTGAAGAACATCTGAATCGATGTGCTTAACGCAAGCTCACCGAAGTCTGAATCGAGTGGTAAGCTTCGTTGACGCGAGTGCGGGAATCGCAGGGGCAAAGATTAAGATCGCGATTTTGAAACGGTCCCGTAACTATGCCCGGTGGGGTCTCGCTAACCAGTCGCAGATTTCTCCCGGACGAAAGTCGACACGTACAACCGCCGCTCTCGACCCGAGGCGCTTTAGCTTCGCCTATAGTTGCGGGCCGGGTGACGGTGCGACAAGAGCCTTCGTCCATGTCCAGTCACGCGGCTTGCGCTGATCACCGAGAACCGTCGTGGGCACATTCACGCTCTCAGGCTCGCCGACGACTGTCCCGCCGATCTGCCAGATGGCGGGCGCGGCCGAGAACGGAAGAGGGCCCCCGTGCTTGGAACGCCAGACAATCACAGCAGGAGTGTGCAGGTCCTGCGGCCGCACGGTCGGAGCGAAGTATGGGCGTCGGAGTAAGGCGATTCGTGCTTTACGGAAAAATCGGCGCAGATTACCCCCATCATTGCGGTCCATGACCATGAGTGTGCCGGTAGCAAAACCCATCGATTTCAGCTTTGCTGCGAGACTCTCATAAGGAACTGCCAGCCGACAGGAACCACAATCGGGCTCTAAAGCCCAAGCCAGGTTCACAGCCCGTACTGGCACTACCGCAAGCGTGGCCGCCAAGAGCACAATGCCGATCGACTTCGGTTGTGCCGCTGAGTCACAGCGCGTGACGAGCCACATCAGCCATAGGGGTGTGAACAAAAAGAAGGGGTGCATGTAGCGCTCGAGATAGTTCGAGGCGCCCGTCAATACGGCGCCCAGAACAAGAAAGACAAACCCCAGTAGCGTCATGCAAAACAGCATGAGCGGCCAATCGGGCTGAGCGCTCCCCAATTTTGTCGGCTCACACCTTCCTTGAGCACTGTCGGCCCCTCGCGCCACTACCTGGGGAACATTACAAGCAATATGAGCCAGAGGGGAAACAGAAAACCAAGCGGCGCATAGATCGCGTTGACGAAACCCATGAGGGTCGCGGTGAGGCGATCCGAGACTATGGGCGCCATCGTACGATTGAACACACCGACGAGGTCATAGTGGTTGGCAAAAAGCCACTACCCAAATGGAGCGATGATCGCGGCGGCAATGCAAACAGCTGCGAGAATTCGAACATGGAGTAGCCGCGCTCGCATTGTGGTCTGCAGAAGCGCGCAGGCGACTAAGATAATCAGAAAGCCGGCGAAGCCGTATTCGCTGATCAGAACGAGTCCGACTGCTCCGCCGAAGAGGAGGTAGTCGCCAATCCGCCCACGTTCAACCAATCGCATGAAGGCCCAGAGCGACGCGGCCATGGCGCAGCTCATGACAAGTGTGTGCGTGACACCTTCATGGACGCTCCAGCCGAACTGATAGAAAAGCAACGGAGACAGGCCCGCGACCACCGCCCAGCGCCGATCCTCAAACAGTCGGAGCGCGGTCAGATAGAGGAAGGCGAGAGTTGCGGTGAGCAGACTGTATTTGATGAGCAAGAAGCTCAGTAGGTTCGGGCCGGTCACGCGCTGGACCAGCCACAGCAGCCACTCGTAAAGCGGCGGCTGCCTCTGCTCATATCCAAGCGCCGGCATCTGAGCGAGGATATTGGCGAAGGCGGATGCGCCCGACAAATTCTCAGAGAATGCAAGACTCAGACTCGCATGCGCGACCCCGAAAAAAGGCCGAACAGAATAACGCCGCGGAGGCCCCACAGCGGGTTGCTTTTCTGCACTTCGACCGCCGCGCCGCCTTGGACGGGGCAGACTATCGACGCCATGAAATTTCGCTCCCCCGATGTGCCGAAGCCGACAATAGTTCGCCTAGGCTTCAAATGTGTCGGCTTGGTGTTGTTCAACGCCGGCTAGACCGCGATGTCATGGAATCAGGACGGATGACCCGGTCGTACGACGGCCTTCCATTGCCCGATGAGCCTTGGCCGCGTCCTTGAGAGCAAAGGTCTGATTGACGGAGACCTTGACTGCGCCTTTCTTCAACACGCCGAAGAGGTCGTTCGCGGTAGAAACGAGAGCCTTTCGTGTGGCGATAAAGTCCCAAAGCATAGGCCGTGTAGCGAAAAGCGACCCCTTCTGCGCAAGTAAGTTGATGCGAAACTCGGGGCAAGGTCCCGAGGACTGGCCGAAGCTAACCCATAAGCCCCGACGCTTTAGGCAATCCAGCGAACGCGGGAATGTATCCTTGCCAACGGAATCGTAGACGACGTCGATACCCTCACCGTTCGTATACTCCTGCACCTTGGCGACGAAGTCTTCCTCCAGATAGTTGATGACGTGAGCGCAACCGTGAGAGCGTGCGATCAGCGCTTTACCTGCAGAGCCGACTGTACCGATCACGGTTGCGCCGAGCGACGACGCCCATTGACACGCGATCATTCCGACGCCGCCCGCGGCGGCATGGAAGAGCAGCGTCGTCTTGGGACCGACTCTAAGGATTTGCCGCAATAGATATTGCGCAGTCATGCCCTTCAGCATCGCAGCAGCCGCTGTTTCATCGCTCACACCGTCGGGAATGCGCACAACACGATCGGCTGCAATCAAGCGCTCTTCTGCATAGGCGCCCATATTCCCTGCGTAGGCCACTCGGCGTCCCACCTTGAGTGAACGTACGCCCTCGCCGAGCGCCGTGATGACACCCGCGCCTTCGGTGCCTGGGATAAACGGAAGCTCGTCCTGCGGATAGAGACCCGATCGCATATACGCGTCTATGAAATTGAGGCCGATTGCAGTCTGCTTGATCCGAATCTCGCCGGGGCCAGGCTCGCCGACATCCGATTGCTCCCACTTGAGGACCTCTGGTCCTCCGTACTCATGGACGCGGATGACATGGGTCATAGCTTCGGTAACCCGTCTCTTCTTCCTTCGCCCAAACGTCGTGGACCCTTGCGCCCGTCAGTCGAGGCCGAGCTTGGCCTTGATCAGAGCGTTGACCGCTTGCGGACTGGCCTTGCCGGACGTCGCCTTCATCACTTGGCCAACAAACCATCCTGCTAAGGCTGGCTTCGCCTTGGCTTGCTCGACCTTGTCGGGATTGGCGGCCAGAACTTCATCGACGGCTTTTTCGATGGCGCCCGTATCAGTCACTTGCTTCATGCCGCGGGCTTCAACGATCTCTGCTGGATCTCCGCCTTCTGTCCAAACGATGTCGAACACATCCTTAGCGATCTTGCCGGAGATGGTCTCAGCCTTGATCAGATCGACAATGCCGCCAAGCTGCGCAGACGAAATCGGGCTATCGTTGATGGTGAGACCCTCTTTGTTCAGTCGCCCAAACAGCTCGTTGATGACCCAATTCGCGGCCTGCTTCGCGTCGCGCCCCTTCGCCACGTCTTCGAAATAGTCAACGCTCTCCCGTTCGGCCACAAGAACGTCGGCGTCGTAAGGGGTGAGACCGTAGTCGGCGATGAACCGCGCCCGCTTCTCGTCGGGGAGCTCCGGTAGGGTCTTGGCGATGTCATCGACAAAATCTTGGGTCAGTTCGAGCGGCAACAGATCAGGATCGGGGAAGTATCGATAATCATGCGCTTCCTCCTTGGAACGCATGGAGCGCGTCTCACCTGTCTTTGCATCGAACAGCCGCGTCTCTTGATCGATCGTGCCGCCATCTTCGATGATCTCAATCTGCCGGCGTGCTTCGTATTCGATGGCCTGGCCGATAAAGCGGATCGAGTTCACGTTCTTGATCTCGCAGCGCGTCCCAAATTCATCGCCGGGACGGCGGACGGACACGTTGACATCGGCCCGCAACGAGCCCTGATCCATATTGCCGTCGCACGTCCCGAGATAGCGCAGGATAGTCCGCAGCTTCGATACATACGCCTTTGCTTGCTCTGAAGAGCGTAAATCGGGCTTTGACACGATCTCCATCAACGCGACGCCCGACCTGTTAAGGTCCACATAGGAGTTCTGCGGGTGCTGGTCGTGTAGGCTCTTGCCCGCATCCTGTTCCAAGTGCAGTCGCTCGATGCCAACAATCACACGCTCGCCAGTGAGCATATCGACGATGACCTCGCCCTTACCCACGATAGGGTTCTTGTACTGGCTGATCTGATAGCCCTGCGGTAAATCCGGGTAGAAATAGTTCTTGCGGTCGAACACCGAGTAGAGATTGATCTCGGCCTTGAGCCCAAGACCCGTCTTTACGGCCTGGGAAACGCAAACCTCGTTGATGACGGGCAGCATTCCCGGCATGGCCGCGTCTACGAGACTGACATGGGAGTTTGGCTCGCCGCCGAACTCGGTCGAGGCGCCAGAAAACAACTTAGCGTTCGACGTAACCTGAGCATGGACTTCCATGCCGATCACAACTTCCCAGTCGCCGGTCTCTCCCGCGATCAAATTCGACTTTTCCGACTTGGCGTCCATACTTCGATGCCCCTGGAAGACCGCTACGTCTTCGGCTCCGCGCTACGGAGCTTCTCTTCCTCATACTGGATGAACCAGCCAATCATTTGACGCCAAAGCGCCTCGACAAGCTCCGGCGGCAAACCGTTGCTTTCGGCCCGCGCCCGCACCTTGTCGATGACCTGCTGAATGCGCCAGGGCACGGTCGCGTCGGCCGGGGCCTTCTTCAGTTGCCAAGCCCGGTCCACATAAGCGAAGCGCTCGCAGATCAAGTCGACGAGTTGTTCGTCGATCTGATCTATTTCGATTCGAACTTGGTCCATGCTCTCGCAGTTCTGTGCCGCACGTTTGGCCATGTTCTCGCTCCCTTATTCCGATGCCTCGGGGACGACCGCATCAACCGCAATCTCCACCAGCCAATCGGGTGATACGAAACCGGACACTTCAAGCGTTGTGTTGGCCGGCCGAATATCGGCGAAGACCTCGCCATGGACCTTCGCCATCGCCTCAAAGTGTTTGATATCAACGAGATAGACCGTCGTGCGCACAACGTCACTGAGACTTGAGCCCGCATCTTGCAATGCCTTGTCGATCGTCTCGAAAATTGCGCGCGTCTGTGCTTCGGGATCCCCGAGGGCTACTGGTTTACCGCCAGAAGCCGCGGTGGTTCCGGCGACCGAGATCCAGTTGCCCACGCGAACCGCGCGCGAATAGCCGACCGACTTTTCATAGGGGCTCCCCGATGAGACCAAAAGCCGGCTCATAGCTTGCTCCACCAATCGTTTGGCTTCGCTATGAGCCCGGCCGCGTCTTCCACCACCTGAGCCACACGAAACATCGTTTCTTCGTCGAACGCCTTACCAATCACTTGAAGCCCGAGCGGCGTCCCTTCGGACGACAACCCAGCCGGCACGGAGATGCCGGGGAGCCCAGCCATATTGACCGTCACGGTGAAGATATCGTTCAAGTACATCTCAAGCGGATCGCCGGACTTCTCACCGGCCGCAAAAGCGGGAGCCGGAGTCGTCGGTGTCAAAATTGCGTCGACGCGTTCGAACGCTTGATCGAAATCCCTCTTAATCAGTGTACGGACTTTCTGTGCCTTGAGATAATAGGCATCGTAATAGCCGGCGGACAGCACGTAGGTGCCGATCAATACCCTTCGCTTGACCTCAGCGCCGAAGCCAGACTCGCGGGTATTCTCATACATCGAGATCACGTCCTTGCCTGGCTCGCGCAGGCCGTAACGCACACCGTCATAGCGCGCCAGGTTAGACGAAGCTTCGGCGGGCGCGACGATGTAGTAAGACGGCAGAGCGTACATCGTGTGCGGCAGACTAATGTCCTTGATCGTAGCGCCCGCCTCCGTCAGCCAGGCAATGCCCTGCTGCCATAGGGCCTCGATCTCTGGCGCCATGCCGTCCACGCGATACTCCTTTGGAATGCCGATGGTGAGCCCCTTAACGCCTTGGCCGACAGCCGCCCCAAAGTCCGGCACCGCGATATCTGCACTAGTCGCATCCTTGGGATCATGCCCTGCCATGGCGGCGAGCATGATGGCTGAGTCTCGCACAGTCCGCGTGATCGGACCGGCCTGGTCGAGTGATGAGGCAAAGGCAACAATGCCCCAGCGTGAGCAGCGCCCATAAGTCGGCTTTAGTCCCACCGTCCCGGTGAAAGCGGCGGGCTGGCGGATTGAACCGCCGGTGTCTGTTGCTGTGGCGCCAAGGCACAGGCGCGCTGCGACAGCCGCTGACGAGCCGCCCGAGGAGCCGCCAGGCACGAGCGGCGCATCCGAGCCCTCGCGTCGCCAAGGATTGACCACCTCGCCATAGAAGCTGGTTTCGTTGGACGACCCCATGGCGAACTCATCATTATTGAGCTTGCCGAGCATCACGGCGCCCGCATCCCAGAGATTCGCGGTCACCGTCGATTCATAGGTCGGCGTGAAGCGGTCGAGGATGTGAGAACATGCAGTCGTCCGCACATCCTTGGTGCAGAAGAGGTCCTTGATGCCGAGGGGAATACCCTCAAGAGCACCCCCTTCCCCTTTGGCGAGCCGTCCGTCGCTCGTCTCAGCCATCTGAAGCGCACGCTCTGGCGTCTCGAGCACAAAGGCATTCAAAGCCCTGTTGGCCGACTTGATCGCGGCCAGATGCGCTTGCGTCAGCTCCACAGCCGAAAAGCTTCTTTCGGCAAGCCCTTCTCGAGCTTCGGCGATCGTCAGGTCTGTAAGGTCCTTCACGATGGTCTACTCAACAATTTTCGGAACGACGAAATAGTGATCGTCTTCTTGGGGCGCGTTCTTGACAATGTCGGCGGCCTTGAAGCCCCCCGTCACTTCGTCCTCACGCATCTTCATGGTCATGGCTTCGACCCGGGTCATCGGCTCCACATTGGACGTATCGAGTTCATCCAGCTGCGCCACCCAATCGAGAATGCCCGTCAGTTCCGATTCTAGGCGCTTGGCTTCCTCATCAGTGATGGCGATGCGTGCAAGGCGGGCGATACGAAAGACGGTGGCGCGGTCGACAGACATGGGATTAACGCTGTTTGGATCGAATGCTGGTTTGGTAACTGGCCCTTAGGCTCGGCGGCTGGGAAGACGGGCGAAACCCGGGCGTCCCCTGTAGCACCGCCCCGGCGGGGCGGCAACCTGGCGAAATACCTACCTTACAAGGACATCAAGCCTCGAACGGAACGCCAACCTCGGGCACAACAATCTCATGATCGGTCATAGCCGCGATGAACTTATCAGGCGTTTGGTCAATCACCGGGAAAGTCCCGTAGTGGCAAGGGATAATGGTATCGAAGTCGAAAAAGCGCTTGCAGGCAAGCGCAGCGCCCTCAGCGCCCATCGTGTAACGGTCGCCGATGGGCACAATGCCGATCTGCGGCTCGTGCAGCTCATTGATGAGAGCCATGTCCGAGAAGACGTCCGTGTCGCCCATGTGGTAGAGCGTCTTTCCGCCCTTGGCAGCGATCACGATCCCACATGGATGTCCGAGGTAAACGGCCCGCCCATCCACCATATTGGAAGAAGAGTGCTGCGCCTGGACGAAGGTCAGTGCAAATTCCTCTTGCGGGACCATGCCGCCGGTGTTGCCGGGGTCGGTTTTCTCAACGCCATGGCCGGCCAGATATGTCGCAAGTTCGTGCACGGCGATCAGCGTCGTGCCAGTTTCCTTGCAGATCCGAAGCGTATCGCCGACGTGATCTTCGTGCCCATGGGTTAAGGCAACATGGGTGATCCCGTCGATGACATCGGCCTCGCGGATACCGGCCTTCTCAAAGGTGGGATTGCCCGTAAGAAATGGATCGATCAGGATGCGGCTTGCGCCGAACTCGACCCGAAAACAAGAATGGCCGAACCACGTTATCTTCATGCTCACACCCCTTATGCGACACGGTGACTATGGCTGATCCCCTTCCTATCGAAGAGTTGCCGTCGCGGCTACAGCCTGGCGCTCGTCTTCTCGGTTTTGATCTCGGAACCAAGACGATCGGCCTCGCTCTGTCTGATGTTACCCGCGCGATTGCCACACCTTACGAGACATTGCGCCGCACGAAGTTCACTGACGATGCGAAGAAGATCGCCTTTATCGCAGCAAAGGAAGGTGTGGGCGGACTCGTGATCGGGCTGCCGCTCAATCTGGACGGCTCAGAGGGTCCGCGGGCCCAGTCAACTCGGGCCTTTGCGCGCAATCTCGCTCCGCATCTGGACCTACCTACGGCTTTTTGGGACGAACGCCTCTCCACCGCCGCGGTCGAACGTCATCTCATCGAGGCGGACGCCTCACGCAAACGTCGCGCCGAAGTCGTGGACCGGATGGCGGCGGCCTACATTCTGCAGGGCGCGCTAGACCGGATGAAAGCGCTCTAGCGAGCCCTGTCCGTCAATCGTTCATCTGGAACAGTTCGTAGTCGACCGGGTCTTCGGGACACAGCCCCGTCCCACATAGCGCAATGGTCGAGAAGACGTTCGCAAGTGTCAGAAGAAAGAACAACAGAAGCGCGATCAGCGGTAGCCCCTTCATGCGCCCCGAAACCGGCTGCATCTGCGAAAACTGCCGATCACTGAGCAACATAAGCGCGCAGCCCAACACGATGGCCACGGCGAAAAGAAACGCCCAGGTGTAGAGGTGCAGCCCCCAAACTGCGGGACCATAGAAGCCGGTCCCCGGCACAATATGCAACAAGACCTGGCGCATGGAGATAGCCGCACTTGCGACCGCGCCAAGTGTGGCAATGGCATAATGGCTGGGTTTCGGGCCAAACACGAAATTGAGCATCAGCCCGCATCCGGCGGCGATCAGGCCCGCCCGCTGGAGAATGCACAATGGACACGGAAGTTCGCCGAACCAAACCTGATCGATAAACGCCATCGTCAGGACCGCGCCGATCACGAGCAGCCCCAGGGCGTTCAACAACCTCGACAACTCAGCGGACACCGCCCAGCTCCTTAGAGTTGGATCATTAAGTCTTCAGTTAGGTGGATATGGAAGAGGATCAGCATGGTCACAACGCCGATCAACCAAAAGCCAACAGATACACTGCGATGCCGAAGCCAGGCCGCTCCGATCGCGCACGCGAACAGCACAAATGGCAAGCTCATCATGGGTATCGTGCTCCCGATTTTCCCAACAAGCTGGCGACTTCCAACATCCAGCGTCGGCGCCAGGTGACGAAGTGCCATTCGGATCTGGCAGCAGCGATCCCGGCATCGGCGAAACATCGATTCGCCGCGGATAAGACTATTTGACATTGACCGTGTGTTGGCAAGGGCTGTACTGCGCCAGAGCGCACGCGCAGCGCCGTGCTTAGTCGCATCTTTGGTTGGCGTGGCTATGCGTGATCGGCACCAGACTCCCATAGAAAATTTGGTCGTGATCAGACGCTCTGATCGAACCGCGCTTGAAGCTTTCCTGTCCTAGGCTTATACAGTGCGCTTTAATGAGCATCGCGGCTGAAGCCCCTACCCCATCCTTTCCGCATCGCCACCTTCTCGGTATCGAAGGTCTTAAGCGGGACGAGATCCTATCGTTGCTCGACCTCTCCGAGGAAGCGGCTGAGCAAAGCCGCAGGGTCGACAAAAAGAGCAGCGACTTACGCGGCAGAACGCTCATAAACCTTTTCTTTGAAGCCTCGACTCGCACCCAGAGCTCGTTTGAGCTCGCGGGGAAAAGGCTCGGCGCCGACGTGATGAACATGTCGATCCCGACCTCGTCCATCAAGAAGGGCGAGACGCTGATCGATACCGCGGTCACGCTCAATGCCATGCGTCCCGATCTTCTTGTGGTCCGCCATCATGCTGCCGGAGCGGTTGAACTCCTCTCGCAGAAGGTCGACTGCTCCGTGATCAACGCAGGCGATGGCAGTCACGAGCATCCAACTCAGGCTCTGCTCGATGCTCTGACGATCCGCCGTCACAGGGGGAGCTTTGAGGGATTAACCGTCGCGATCTGTGGTGACATTGCGCATTCGCGCGTGGCGCGATCGAACATCCTGTCGCTGAACACGCTCGGTGCACGGGTTCGCGTGGTTGCCCCATCAACCCTACTCGGCGAAGCGGTAGACAGGCTTGGGGTCGAAGCCTTCACGTCAATGCGAGAAGGCTTAAGGAATGCCGACGTGGTTATGATGTTGCGGCTACAACGCGAGCGTATGGCCTCTAGCCTCATCCCAAGTCAGAGAGAGTACTTCCACTTCTTTGGGCTTGACGCAGAGAAGCTCGCGGGCGCGCGCGACGATGCGATTGTGATGCATCCGGGACCGATGAACCGTGGCGTGGAAATCGATGCCCAAATCGCGGACGGCTCTCGCAGCGTGATCCGGGAGCAGGTCGAGATGGGCGTTGCCGTGCGGATGGCCGTGCTGCAAGCCCTCGCGCGCCAGCTTCCAAATCAATGACCACCATGGATACCGAAACCGAAACTCAAGCCGCCCCGCCCCGCCAGCACAAGAAGCTGGCGCTGGTGAATGCGCGGCTGATTGACCCTGGCTCAAGCTTGGATGCCTTTGGCGGACTCTTGATCGCGAACGGCACGATTGCCGATCTTGGTATGCACATCACGGAAGGTTTGATCGAGGGTGCCGAATATCTCGACTGCGGTGGACGCACAGTCGCCCCGGGGCTGATCGATATGATGGTCTTCTGTGGTGAACCGGGACACGAGCACCGCGAGACTTTGGCGACGGCGAGCCGTGCGGCGGCGGCAGGTGGCGTAACCACCATATGCTGCATGCCTAGCACCGACCCAGTTATCGATGATGTTGCCCTGGTAGACTTCATTCTCCGCCGCGCACGCGATACGGCCCTTGTGCACGTTCATCCGATGGCGGCAATGACCCGGGAGCTCAAAGGCAAAGAAATGGCGGAGCTCGGCCTGTTGCGCGAGGCCGGAGCCGTCGCCTTCACCAATGGCAAGCTCAGCGTGGCCAACGCGAAGCTGATGCGAAATGTCTTGTCTTACGCCAAGGACTACGATGCGTTGATCGTCCACCATCTTGAGGATGCCGATCTCGCCGAGGATGGCGTCATGAATGAGGGCGAAGTGGCGACACGGCTTGGCCTGCGCGGGATCCCGACAGAGGCTGAAACCGTGATGCTTGACCGAGACATCCGCCTTGTTGAGTTGACCGGGGGCCGATACCACGCGGCCCAAATCTCGTGTCGAGCTTCGCTCGACGTTATCAGGGCCGCAAAGGAACGCGGCCTTCCGGTAACGTGCGGCGTCAGCATCAATCACCTAACGCTGAACGAAAACGATATCGGTCCCTACCGGACCTTTTTCAAAATGATGCCGCCGTTGCGGTCTGAGGACGACAGGCAGGCAATGGTCGAAGGGGTGGCCAGCGGCGATATCGACGTCATCGTGTCCGCCCACGACCCAAGGGGCGCCGAGGGTAAGCGCCGCCCGTTCGTCGAGGCCAACGATGGCGCCGTTGGCCTTGAGACCATGCTCGGAGCGAGCTTGCGTCTCTTCCACAATGGCGAGATTACGCTGCACCGCCTTCTCAATGCCCTTTCAGCGCGACCAGCAGAACTTCTTGGGCTCGAGGGAGGCCGGCTTGTGAAAGGTGCGCCAGCGGATCTCGCCTTAATCGATCTGGAGATGCCCTGGACAGTCGCGCGCGAAGACCTCCGCTCAAAATCAAAGAACACTCCGTTCGACGAAGCACGTTTCGAAGGACGCGCACTGGTAACATTCGTCGCGGGACGCCCAGTCTACCACTTCGGTTGACCTGGCCGAGGCGCAACACGGGTGACGGGGACTCATAATGCCACCGTTTGAGGACGGTTCAGCCGCAGATCCAGCCGCATCGGGCGCCTATCTCCTTTGCTTCGCGCTTGGCTATCTCCTCGGATCGATTCCTTTCGGACTTGTGCTAACGAAGCTCGCTGGGCTCGGTGACGTTCGGAGTATTGGCTCAGGCAATATTGGGGCGACGAATGTGCTGCGGACAGGCAACAAGGGCCTCGCAGCGCTCACTTTGGCACTCGATTTGCTGAAAGGTACCGCCGCCGTGCTCATTGCTGGATCTTTTGCCGGGCAGTTCGGCGCCGTCGTCGCCGGCTTGGGTGCTTTTGTCGGCCACCTTTTCCCGATTTGGCTCCGCTTTCGAGGCGGCAAGGGGGTTGCCACGTTCATCGGCGTTGCCCTTGGCCTTTACTGGCCCGCTGCTGTTGGCTTTTGCCTTGTTTGGCTCCTTGTAGCTTTGCTCACGCGCTATTCATCGGTCTCGGCACTCAGCGCAAGTGTCGCAACGGTTCTTGGCCTCGCGCTTGTTGGGGAACAGACCTTGGCCATTGTTTTCGGCTTGATGACCGCCCTCCTCTACTTCCGTCATAAGGAGAATATCGCCCGCTTACTCAAAGGCGAGGAATCTCGTATTGGCGGCACCAAGGACAAGGCCTGAACAGGACTAGCGCGAGTGCGATGCTGGTTAGCTTGCCCGTTGACGACCCTTGCTGAGCGACTGGGCCTTGTGACCGCAGATCTCGCAGCGCGTAGTGACACACCCCTCAGTAGCATTTATTCACTATAACCAACTAAGGTGATAAGGCCTTTGCGTTGGGGGTAGCCGTACGCGCGTTTGCTATACTCGTTTTAGCCGCGCGCATAATTGCCTGTTTTTCCTCATGTGCTGGTCCGGACCCTGACCTCGTCGAAGTGATTCAGTTGAGGGTTCGCTGATTGCGGGCAGGAAGCAATAAAACCGACTCGAAACGCCGGCTGACTGACGCTCAGCGGATTGCCTGGCTCCGCTTACTACGTAGCGAGAATGTTGGGCCGGCGACCTTTCGTGCGCTCGTCAATCAGTTCGGCGGCACGCAAGCCTCCGGCCCGACCAATCGCGTATCGGTTGCTCTATAGCATTACATGCACTTTATAAGTGTCAACCGTCCTTCTGTGCAATTTGACAGAAACCGATCGAGTCACCATTTTCGCCGACGAGTTGGGGGGCAACTCCAAAATTTCGCCCTTGGCCGAGCGCCATTCGCGCGGCTAGGAACATCTCAATGAACATCGTCATCGTCGAATCGCCGGCAAAGGCCAAAACCATCAACAAGTACCTCGGCTCCGATTACCGGGTGCTGGCTTCCTATGGCCATGTTCGCGATTTGCCGTCCAAGAACGGATCGGTGCTGCCTGATAACGATTTTGAGATGCATTGGGATGTCGACCCGAAATCAGCCAAGCGATTGAACGAGATTGCCCAGGCCGTCAGAGGCGCCGATAAGCTCATCTTGGCGACCGACCCGGATCGCGAGGGCGAAGCCATCTCCTGGCATGTGCTTCAGGTTTTGGAGCGGAAGAAGCTCCTTGGCAAGATTCCCGTGGAGCGGGTCGTCTTCAACGCTGTGACAAAAGATGCGATCCGCGACGCCATGCAGAATCCGCGCGCGATCGACGAGCCACTGGTCAATGCGTATCTCGCGCGCCGCGCCCTGGATTACTTGGTGGGCTTCACGTTGTCCCCCGTCCTTTGGCGCAAACTACCCGGCGCACGCTCCGCGGGCCGGGTCCAGTCGGTTGCCTTGCGGCTCGTTTGCGAACGGGAACTGGAGATCGAAAAGTTCGTAGCGCAGGAGTACTGGTCCATCACCGCATCGCTGGCAACGGACAAGAACCAGGCCTTAACGGCGCGTCTCTATTCAGTGGAAGGCGAGAAGCTCGGCAAGTTTGACATCCCTAACCAGGAGACAGCCGAGAGACTCAAGGCGGCACTGGAAGGCGGCCGGTACAGTGTCGGGAAGATTGAAAGTAAGTCGCAGAAGCGCAATCCCGCCGCCCCGTTCACAACATCGACGCTACAGCAGGAAGCATCACGCAAGCTCGGATTCAGTCCACGCCAAACGATGCAGGTGGCGCAGCGCCTATACGAAGGCGTCGACCTGGGCGGCGCCGCCGAAGGGCTCATTACCTATATGAGGACTGACGGCGTACAAATTGCGCCAGAAGCAGTATCCGCAGTTCGGTCACTTGTGAGCGGCTTATATGGTTCAAGCTATGTGCCGCCCTCTCCGCGACAGTACTCATCGAAAGCGAAGAACGCGCAGGAAGCACACGAAGCTATTCGGCCAACTGACTTCAGCAAAGCGCCCGATAAGGTGAGCGGCTATCTCGAGCCGGATGCGCTCAAGCTCTACAAGTTGATCTGGCAACGCACGCTGGCGAGCCAGGCGTCCAGCGCAGAAATCGAGCGCACCACAGCAGACGTCGATGTAGCGGGGACGGATGGCAAAGCCTATGGCGCTCGGGCAACAGGGTCCGTCATCCGCTTCGACGGATTTCTGAAGATTTACGAGGAAGGAGTAGACGACGCAGTTGGCGAGGACGGCTCCCTTCCCGCTTTGTCGAAAGGCGAGCCGCTCAATCCTCGTGGTGTCGAGGCCAAGCAACATTTCACCGAGCCACCTCCGCGTTACTCAGAGGCGACGCTTATCAAGAAGATGGAAGAGCTCGGTATCGGCCGTCCTTCGACATACGCCGCGACTCTGAACGTCCTGCGTGAGCGGGACTATGTGCGTATCGATAAGAAACGGCTCATCCCAGAAGACAAGGGACGGCTCGTAACAGCATTCCTAGAGAGTTTCTTCAAACGCTATGTTGAGTACGATTTCACCGCAGATCTTGAAGAGAAGCTAGACCTGATTTCCGCCGGCACTCTTCAGTGGAAGAATGTGCTTCGTGATTTCTGGCGCGACTTTATTGGTGCGGTTGACGAGATCGGCGATCTGAGGATTGCGCAGGTCCTTGATGCATTGAACGAGTTACTCGGACCGCACATTTTTCCGGACACCGGCGATGGCAAACCACGCGCGTGCCCGGCTTGCAGCGACGGGCAGCTCAGCTTGAAAGTCGGTAAGTTCGGCGCATTCGTCGGTTGCTCAAACTATCCAGACTGCCGCTACACACGACAACTCGCCGAGACCGGCGACAAAGCAGCTTTCAGTGATGGAAAGGTGCTCGGGCTCGATCCTGAGACAGAACTGGAAGTCACTATTCGTTCTGGCCGCTTCGGTCCCTACATCCAACTTGGCGAAGAGGCCGGCGGTGAGAAACCCAAGCGTGCGTCGATCCCGAAAGGGACGGATCCGGAGGCGATCGACTTAGCCCGCGCGCTAGCGTTCCTATCGCTGCCCCGAGAAGTTGGTATCCACCCTGAGTCGGGGAAACCGATTACAGCAGGCTACGGACGGTTCGGACCCTATGTTCAGTGTGATGGAAAATATGCAAGCTTGTCGACACCGGAAGATGTCTTCGAAGTTGGCGCAAACCGCGCGATTACACTTCTTGCCGATAAGGCCGCAAAGGGCGCACAGCGCGGCGCAAGCGTAATCAAAGACCTGGGCGAACACCCGCAAGTCGGGGGCAAAGTCCAAGTGATGAACGGTCGCTACGGGCCCTACGTTAAGCACGAGAAGATCAACGCGACGATCCCGCGCGACCGTGACCCTGAAGACGTGACGCTCGACGAAGCCGTCCAACTGATCGCAGCTCGCGCGGCTAAAGGCCCGGCCAAAAAAAAGACAGCAAAAAAGAAGGCGGCCAAGAAAGCCGCGACAAAGAAGACAGCCGCAAAAAAGGCAGTAGCCAAGAAGAATGCCACTCGGAAGACGGCGCGAAAGACCGCCCCAGCCAAAGAGGCCGCCGACGAGGCGGCAAGTTAAGCGGCAGACGTGGCTCCACCCAAGAAGACGACATCGCCCAAAGCGGCCGCGACGACATCCGACGCGAAAAGCAAAACCGCGAGAAAGCCAAAGGCGGGCGCCAAGACCAAGACGAAAGCCAAAACAGGACTTCCCTCCAAGAGGGAAATCGTTGAGTTCTTGGAAACCTCCACGGCCAAAACCGGCAAGCGGGAGATTGCCCGAGCCTTCGGCGTCAAAGGCGCTGATCGGATCGCCCTTAAATCCCTCCTGCGCGAGATGGCCGAGGAAGGCCTGATCGCCGGCTCTCGCCGAAGCCTCTCACGACCTGGCGTTCTACCGTCCGTTACGGTGCTCGAGATCGTCGCCCGCGATGAAGACGGCGAATTCGTCGCTCGGCCCGCAACCTGGGATGACGAGAACGGCTCAATTCCGAAAATTCTCATGGTGGAAGGCCGAGGCAATCTCGCGCAAACGCCAGGCATAGGGGATCGCGTGTTGGCGCGGATCACAACCCAAAAGGCAGATGCGGACTACCCGTATCATGCTCGGACCATCAAAAAGCTGCCGCGATCGACGGCGCGCAGCTTACTCGGCATCTTCAGGTCGCTCTCGTACGGTCGCGGGGTTCTCGACCCCATCGACAAGAAACAGCTGAAGGAATGGACAGTGCCGAAGGGCTCAGCGGGCGACGCCGAAGACGGAGAACTTGTCCGTTTCGAAATCGCGCGTTCCGTCCGCTACGGCGTGCCGACGGCACGTATCGTTGCGCGCCTGGGAAACCCCGAGGCCCAACAGGCCATCAGCCTGATCGCACTACATGCTCATGGCATCCCGGATGTGTTCCCGCCTCCCGTGATCGCAGAAGCCGATTCTGCCAAGGAAGTTGGGTTAGGGTCGCGCGTCGACCTCCGCAAAACACCGCTTGTCACCATCGATCCGGTAGATGCCCGCGACCACGACGACGCAGTGTTCGCCGAGCCCGACACAGATCTAGACAACGAGGGAGGTTGGATCGTCACCGTCGCCATTGCCGACGTTGCGCACTACGTTACGCCTGGCAGCGCACTCGACAAGGAAGCACGAAAACGGGGTAACTCCGTCTACTTCCCTGATCGCGTCGTACCCATGCTGCCGGAGCGCATCTCTAATGAGCTCTGTTCCCTGAAGGAAGGAGTCGACCGACCTTGCCTTGCCGTCCGCATGGTCCTTGACAAGGGCGGCCAAAATAAAGGGCACCGCTTCTTCCGGGGCCTTATGCGTTCCGCCGCGAGCCTGTCTTATGAACAGGCCCAAGCGGCAATCGACGGACGGACGGACGGCACAACAGATCCGCTGCTCGATTCTGTTTTACGACCCCTTTGGGGCGCATACGCGAGCCTTCGCAAAGCCCGCAAGGCACGCGGACCACTTGAACTGGAGCTGCCAGAGCGCAAGATCTTGTTGGACGACAAAGGCCGCGTCCGCGGTATCGCGACCCCGCCGCGCCTCGATGCCCACCGGCTCATCGAAGAGTTCATGATCCAAGCCAATGTTGCTGCTGCCGAGGCGCTGGAAACAAAGCGGTCACCGCTGATCTACCGGGTTCACGATGCGCCGTCGAAGGAAAAGCTTGTAGCACTCGGTGAGTTCCTAGCGACGATCGACATGAAGATCGCGAAAGCCGGAACGCTCCGGCCCTCGCAGTTCAACCGTATCCTTGCCGACACGAAAAGCTCGCCCAACGCTGAGCTCGTCGCTGAGGTGGTCCTCAGAAGCCAGAGCCAAGCAGAATACACTCCGCGCAATCTGGGACATTTCGGTTTGAATCTCCGACGCTATGCGCACTTCACCTCGCCGATCCGACGTTATGCAGACTTGATCGTACATCGGGCGCTCATCCGTGCGTTGGGCCTTGGCGATGGCGGTCTAACGGATAGAGAACTTGACGACTTGGAGGAGATCTCCGGCGCGATATCCGATACAGAGCGGCGCGCCATGGCGGCCGAACGAGATACGGTGGACCGTCTTACTGCCGCCTATCTCGCCGATCGCATCGGAGCCACTTTCAGCGCGAAGGTTTCAGGACTCGTGCGCTCGGGACTTTTCGTGCGCCTAAACGAAACAGGCGCTGATGGGTTTGTTCCGGCTTCCGCCATTGGACATGAATATTTCTACCACGATGAAGTTCGCCAAGCACTTGTTGGCGAGGACTCAGGGCTCGCATACCAACTCGGGGACCAAGTCGAGGTACGTCTTGTAGAGGCAATCCCCACGGCGGGAGCGCTACGATTTGACATGTTGAGTGAAGGACGCAAGATCGCTAATTTCCGAAGTGGCCCGCGGTCGAGGACCGCCGACCGAAGCAAAGGCCGCAGGCGAGCCAAACCCCGCGGTTCGCGTCCGAAGAAGCGCTGATTGTTCTGGGCTTTCGCCAGGCGCTAGTTAAAGGAAGATGAGAATGTCGCAGCACGCAGGTCGGGCCACTGGCGAACGCCCTCTTCAGCAGTCTCTCCTGCGGGGGACGATGCTAAAATGTCCAGCATGCGGCGTCGGCTCTCTTTTCACGCGCTATTTGAAGGTGAGCGATCACTGTTCTCATTGTGGCGAAGCCCTTCACCATCATCGTGCCGATGATGCCCCTGCCTACTTCACGATTGTCATTATCGGCCATGTGATCGTCAGCCTTGTTCTGACTGTCGAAGTGGCTTTCCGCCCGCCGCTTTGGCTTCACGCGGCCGTCTGGTTGCCTCTCACGATCGTGCTGGCGCTTGCAGCTCTCGCGCCTATCAAAGGGTTCCTGGTTTCGCTGCAGTGGGCGCTGCTGATGCACGGGTTCGATCCTGAATACAAAGAAGAGGTGTGCGACCGGCTGGCACCGCCCTCGGCCTAGGCCGCAGGGCCGCTTGACTTACGCCGGCGAAACACTAGGTTGCGCGCAACCTCGCGCGGCTCGTAAGGGACCTGCGCAAAGCACCCGAACAGTTTCCATTCGAGGATAGTAATGGCGAAGCCCATCACACAGAAGATCAAACTTTTGAGCACCGCCGGCACCGGCTACTTCTACGTCACAAAGAAGAACCCGCGTAATCAAACCGAGAAGATGGTTTTTAAGAAGTACGATCCGGTCGTTCGGAAGCACGTCGAATTTAAAGAAGCGAAGATCAAATAGCGTCACGCTTGTCCGCGGCAGCAGCTGGCCCGAAACGCATGACGAGCGCCAGCGAGCATACCGCGATACGAAGACACAGATATTTTCTGAAAGTTGAGTTGCCCTGAGCTAGGGCCGCGGAGGGAAACTAACTACCAAAATGGTGGCCGGTCGACACGCGGCGCTAACGAGGAGGCCACTCTACCGCGCCCCGACCGGCCAAACCCCACGGACGCAGGAGATGCGGCGGACCTGAGCATTCCGCAGGGTTGTTCACTGGTGGAAGAGCCGAACAATCGCAGCCCGAAGCTCGGTAGCTCCCCGGCCTCGTTGCAATCACCACCTCCCACGCGGCGCATATGAAACAACTGAGAGCATAAAAGCTATCTCAACGGGAACCAAATCAATCGTTACCGTTACATTAATACGACAAAATCTTAATCGCTGCAAAGATTTAAGCGCTAACACTAAGCCTGTGTGTCAAGTCTGCAGCCGGACGGAATTGACCATCAAGGCAGGATCAGCGTTCATCGCGGCCTAGCTCAGGTGATTCGGTCCAATTAGTGCCGGCAAGCCGTCCGGGCACCACAACCTAGGCTGCGTTCGCCGCCACGCGATTGCGACCGTCGCGCTTCGCGCTGTAGAGCGCTTGATCTGCGCGCCTCAGGATGAGTTCAGGCCTGTCGTCTCCATACTCCAGAGCCGCCACCCCGATGCTTGACGTGACGTTTATTGGGTTGCGCTGCAAGCCAACCACGAAGGGCATGGCGGCAATGCAATGGCGAAGACGTTCCGCAACGCGATACGCATTCTCGAGACTGGTGTCCGGCATCACCACGACGAACTCCTCACCGCCGAGGCGGCACGCGAGATCGCTCGCCCGAACATTGTCACGCAGTCGCGAAGCCAATGCTCTTAAAGCGTCATCACCGGCGTCATGTCCATGCGTATCGTTGATGAGCTTGAAGCGATCGACATCGATCAACAGGATCGATAGAGCCCTGCCGCAATCAACCGACCTGTCGAAAAGCGCCTTCATGTGACGCGTGAAATAGCGACGATTGTGGAGAGTTGTGAGCGGATCCAGAACGGCCAACTCGACGGACTGCTCTAGCCGGGAACGCAAATAGTCCGTATAGCGCTTGCGCTTTATCTGCGTGCGAACACGCACAAGCAGCTCACTCGTATTGACAGGACGCACAATGTAGTCGTTGACGCCCATATCAAGGGCACGATGCAGGCGGCCCTGCTCTTCAGCTTCTGCCAATGCGAGAAGCGGTAGATGACGCCCATCATCCAACGACCGTATCTCGGAGCACAGTCGCAGCCCATCCGCGTTTCGAAGACTCAAACTAATGACAATGAGATCGTACTCCCCACTTGGCAAAGACAAAACCGCTTGAGCTGGGTCGGTCGTGTGAAAGATTTGGTTTTCGGTTCTCAGGGCCTCGACAATGCGCGATGCCGCTGCTTCGCGATCTTCCACAACGAGAACTCGCCCTTGGCTCTCGATGACAGCGGACTTGCCCTCTATCGGGAGACCGAGGCCGAACTCACCGTCGGAAGCAGCACGGAGCAGCATTTCGTCGGTCAGTACTTTGAAGCGCGCAAGGTTCTTGATACGTGTAATCAGCGCAAGATTGTCGACAGGCTTGGTCAGAAAGTCGTCCGCACCTGCCTCCAACCCTTCTAGCAAATCGCTGGATTGATCGAGGGCCGTGACCATCACGACGGGAACATGCTGTGTTCGCGCGTTGGATTTGAGCTGCCGGCAGACTTCAAAGCCATCCATGCCAGGCATCATGACGTCAAGCAGGATGACGTCCGGCAAGTCTACGCTACACATTGCCAGTGCATCGGCGCCGTTTGATGCCGTCTGCACCGTGAAATACTCGGCCGTCAGCCGCGCTTCCAGCAGCCTCCGATTTGCCGAGTTATCATCGACGATAAGGACCCGCGCCGTCATGAAGGCTAGCGCGCCTCTCCAATAAACTGCTTCACCGTGTCGAGAAACATCATTACGGAGATTGGCTTGGAGATATAGGCCTCGCAGCCCCCTTCCCTGATCCGCTCCTCATCGCCCTTCATAGCGAATGCGGTTACAGCAACAACTGGTATCTCTCTAAGCTCATCGTCTTCCTTAAGCCATTTCGTGACTTCCAGGCCGGAAACCTCAGGCAGCTGAATATCCATCAGTATGAGGTCTGGACGGTGTTCGCGCGCAAGTTCCAACGCCTCCACCCCGTTTCGGGTCTGGAGCGTCGCATATCCATGCGCATCGAGGAGGTCGTGGAACAGCTTCATATTGAGCTCGTTGTCCTCGACAATCAGCACTGTCTTTGTCATTGGCATCGGTCCCGGCGATTCTGTTCCATTATCATCGGCGATTTGGCCGCGACACGCAGGAGAATGTCGTTCCGGCGTCGGAGCGGCCGGCGCGCGCATGGAGTAAGCCGTTGGCGTCTGCAGAAACCCATGGTTCGACGGTGTCGTCGCCATGGGGGTAGTCCGTATCCTCTGAAACATCGTGTTATCGCCCCTTATGGTTTCGGGCAATATCACCTAGAACCTGTAACCAAACTCTGAAGCAGAACGGAAAACTGCGAGCGATTTATCGCATGTGCGCTTAACGTACGCACCAAGCTGTGCTGTTGCTTGCGGATTTTTACGCTAGCACCTTCCGTGATCTGACTATTTACACCTTGTTTCCTTTAAGTACTCAAGTGAGCTCAACTTTCCTTCCACCGTGTACTCGCCGTAGTCGATGACTAGGTCGCCGCCGACACCGTTCTGGTAGAGCCGATAATCGATCTGGTAGCTGGGCGTCAGGTCGCCGATGCCTAAGTCGTAATAGCCGATTGAAATGGGCCATGACGCCAAGTAACCTAGACCCTCCTTTTGGATGGCCTTTTGCTGCTGGCCGAGTTCAGCGCCGGGCTTCGACTTTTGCCCGATAAAGGCAGTAGTATTGAAAATTTTTTGTCCCTTCTCGGTCCCATCATAAACCTTTGCTTGGAACACTGTTTTTCCCGTAATGGCATGCTCAATCAGCGCAAGGCTGTGTTGCGTTGGGAACATGACTGGGCCGGAAAGACTGAATTCTTCGTTTGCAGGCTGGGTAAGCTTGACTGTGATACTCTCGTCAGAACGACCACGTGTGGCACGCCCCATGGTTGCTTCGTCGAGACGATTATTCAAACGTTGAGATGAGTGGAACCGGAACGTTTCTCCGTCTCCCTGTTCGCGGGTCGACGACCAAACATCGGCCAGAATCGTCTCGCCTTGCGCATCGGTCACTTGGCTTACCAACCGCGTATTGAGCGAATAGCCTCTACAAGCCGATCCCGTGAATTCGAAGACCAAACGGCCATCATAGGCCGTGACACCCGACCCGGAGCGGGCCTCGCCCAATGACATTTCGTAAATAGCTCGATGAGGCGCCAATTGGCCGGCCCCAATGGACCAGCCCTCATCGGGCAAGCCCAAGGCGGCGAAAAGTACGAAGCATGAGAGCCAGCGGCCCCTGGCGCGGTTCATAGGATCGGCCTTCTTCTTATCTGCTCGACGGCGGAAACCTTTCGAGGCCCATCGAAGTAACAATTTTTGTCACCAACACCCTCTTCGGGCAAGGGGTGGTGGAACCGTTTGAACCTTACCAGGACAGTAATTTGCCAGGCGAGCTTGCGGGGTAGGGCTTTTTGCTCAACTGTAACCGCAGCGTCTAGTTCTGGAGGGATCATGGCGGGAGAGATCGAATCACGTCTCAGGGCTCTGGACCTCGAGTTGCCCGAAGCCAAGCCGCCAATCGCAAGCTATGTCCCCTTCGTCCATATAAACGGGCAGCTTCTGGTTTCCGGTCAACTGCCAATTCGGGACGGTGCGATTGCGGTCACAGGTCACGTCGGAGGGGAGGTCTCGTTGGCCGCAGGACAGGATGCGGCGCGGCTCTGTGCGCTCAACATTCTGGCGCAGGCTAAACTGGCGCTGGGCGACCTGGACCGGATCGTGCAGCTGCTGCGCATAAATGGCTTTGTCAGTGCCGTTCCCGAGTTTGGCGACCATCCTAAGGTCATAAACGGCGCCTCGAATTTGCTCGTCGACATTCTCGGCGACAAGGGACGCCACACGCGTATTGCCATTGGCTGCTCAAGCTTGCCGCTCAACGCCGCTGTCGAGATTGACGCCGTCTTTGCCATAGAGTGATGGCAAACAAGCGAGGCCACGTATGAGCGAACTCTACTGGCTGAAGCGTCCGATCGCTCATCGCGGGCTCCACGATGCCGAACGCGGCATTTGCGAAAACAGCGTGTCGGCGGTCAAGGCAGCCATGCGGAAAGGCCTCGCCGTCGAGGTCGACATTCAGCGCGCCGGCGGCGATATGCCAGTCGTCTTTCACGATGCGACCCTTGATCGACTAACGCACGAGACTGGTCCTGTCGCGGCGCGAGACATTGAAAGTTTGCGCGCGCTGTCGCTGAAACACGGAGGCGACAAGATTTTGTCGTTGCCAGACTTGCTCGAAATCGTCAGCGATGCGGTGCCCCTATTGCTTGATGTTAAGACCAACGGTTCAGGGCACGGAACCTTCGAGGCCAACATTGCCAATATTCTTGCGGGTTACCACGGCCCAGTGGCAGTCATGTCCTTCGACCCCTATTCGGTCTCCGCGTTCCGTGAGCATGCCCCAGCCCTGCCACGCGGCCTGGTCTCGTGCCGCTTCAACGATACCGCCTCCAAAACCCATCTTTCGATGACGCAGCGGTTTGCCATGCGGCATCTCCTCACATCCGTCTTCGCAAGGCCCCATTTTGTCGCGTACGATATCAGGGCGCTGCCGGCCGTTGCGCCGCTGCTCGCCAAATTCGTCGCCGGCCTCCCTTTGCTGGCGTGGACCGTCCGAACCGAGGCGGAGTTGGACCGGGCGTTACGCTATGCAGATGCGCCGATCTTCGAAGAGATCGTTCCTTAATAGTCGAGGCCGAATCGCCGGACATATGGGCGGTATGGAAACGTCAGCCGAACCGGAGAACCAGGATCCCAAAGAGCAAGGCGCGCAGGATGCGGTGGTGCGCATTGCAGGACGCATCGCCGATGTGCCCGCGGACGATTGGGACGCCTGTGCGCGCGGTGAAAGCACTTCAAAGAAGCCGTCCAACCCGTTCGTAAGTCACGCGTTTCTGAGGGCATTGGAAGAAAGCGGATCCGCGGCGCGCGAGACCGGCTGGCTCCCCCAACATCTGCTTTTTGAGGATGACGGCGGACGCCTGCTCGGCTGCATGCCCTGTTACCTAAAGGGTCACAGCCAAGGCGAATACGTCTTCGATCACGGCTGGGCGGAAGCCTATATGCGCGCGGGTGGCGATTACTACCCGAAGCTCCAAGCGGCGGTGCCTTTCTCTCCTGTGCCAGGCCCTCGGCTCTTGGTTCGCAGTGGTGCCGCGCGGCTCGAACGCCAGGCGCTTCTCCTGCAAGCAGGACGAACGCTGACGAATAAGCTTGGCGTCTCGTCTTTGCACATCACCTTCATGTCGCTTGACGAGTGGCAGCTCGCAGGCGAGCTTGGTTACCTTCAACGGGTCGATCAGCAGTTCCATTGGCACAATGATGGCTACGGCAGCTTCGACGATTTTTTGTGCGCCCTAGCCTCACGAAAACGCAAAGCGATCAAGCGCGAGCGCCGATGCGCTTTAGGCGATGAAATTGAGATCGAATGGCTGACCGGATCGGAGCTGACCGAAGCCCACTGGGACGCCTTCTTCGTGTTCTACTTGGATACCGGCGCACGCAAATGGGGACGCCCCTATTTGACGCGCGAAGCATTCAGCCTGTTGGGCGAGAGCATGGCCGATCAGTTGCTCCTCGTGATGGCAAAACGCGGCGATGAGTACATCGCCGGGGCACTCAACGTGATTGGCGCCGATACGCTCTATGGCCGCTACTGGGGGGCGGTTGAGACGCAGGAATTCCTGCATTTCGAGGTCTGCTACTACCAAGCCATCGACTACGCGATTGCGCACGGCTTGGCGCGTGTCGAAGCCGGCGCTCAAGGGGGCCATAAGCTGGCGCGCGGCTATGTCCCCGCCCAAACGTATAGCGCGCATTACATCGCGGACCCGCAGCTCAGAAGCGCTGTGGCCCACTATCTTGAGCGGGAAAGACGCGCTGTGAGCGAAGAGAACGCGCTCCTTAAAGCGGAAACGCCGTACAGGCGCGACGGCAGCTGAAGCGTCATTCTCCGGTTGACCTGGCATGCGCAAGCGCACGAAATGACTCGCAAAAGCCCGCGCCAGCAACCAAGGAGCTGACAATCGATGACGGCCTACGATCCGGACAACATCTTCGCCAAGATTCTTAAGGGCGAGATCCCCTGCCACAAACTGTATGAGGACGAAGACACGCTCGCGTTTCTCGACATCATGCCGCGCACGGAAGGCCATGCCCTCGTCATCACCAAGGAGCCGGCCATGGATCTATTCGGCGTCTCGCAGGAGGGCCTTGGCAAACTGATGACGGTGGTGCAGTCGCTCGCACCCAAAATCAAGAAAGCGGTCGGCGCCGAGGGCGTTCTGATCCAGCAGTTCAATGGCGCCGTGGCAGGCCAGACCGTCTTTCACCTCCACGTCCATATCGTGCCCCGGAAAGAGGGCGTGCCCCTACGGCCCGAAGGCGCCGCGATGGCCGACCCTGAGGGCCTCAAAGCCACCGCGGAGAAAATCAGGGCTGTGCTGGGTGAGTAATGGCGCGGGCAGTCGGCCAAAACAACGCGCGGCTTTGGCGGCTAGTCCCTATTGCCACAAGAACAAGCGAGGCCGGAAACTCTGAAGAGCTCCCGGCCTCGATGTCTTGGATTCAGGTGAGGTTTGTCGTGCCTAGTCCTCGCCGAGCGGGACTTTGGGCACGGAACCCGAGCCGCTTTCCTTGGCGCCGCCGCGGGACTTGCGGCCACGCTTGCCTTTGGACTTTGACGCCTTCGCCTTGGCTTTGACCTTGGCCTCGGCTTCCTTCTCGTCCGTATCGACAGGCTTGATAGGCGCGTCGTCGGAAATGTAATCGAAGTCGAGGACCTTCTCGCCATCAGTCTCTTTCACGACCACGCGCACCGTGCCGCCGTCCTTCAGCGCGCCGAAGAGGATTTCCTCCGCCAGCGGCTTCTTGATGTTCTCCTGGATCACGCGAGACAAGGGACGCGCGCCAAACTTCTCGTCGTACCCGCGCTCGGCCAGCCATTCGTTGGCCTCGGGCGTGAGCTCGATGGTGATGTTCCGGTCTCCAAGCTGAGCTTCGAGCTGGAACACGAACTTCTCGACAACCTGCGAGATGACAGCAGGCGGCAGCGCACCGAACGCGATGATCGCATCCAGCCGGTTGCGGAACTCCGGCGAGAAGAGACGGTTGATTGCTTCCTCGTCGTCGCCTTCGCGTTTCGTGCGATTGAACCCAATCGCCGCCTTGGCCATATCCGCCGCGCCGGCATTCGTGGTCATGATCAGAATCACGTTCTGGAAGTCCACGTGCTTACCGTTGTGGTCGGTCAGCTTGCCGTGATCCATCACCTGCAAAAGGATGTTGAACAGGTCCGGATGGGCCTTCTCGATCTCATCCAAGAGCAGCACGCAATGGGGATGCTGATCGACACCGTCGGTGAGGAGACCGCCCTGATCGAAGCCGACATAGCCAGGAGGCGCACCGATCAGACGCGAGACGGTATGGCGCTCCATGTACTCGCTCATGTCGAAGCGAAGGAGCTCGACACCGAGCAGCGTGGCCAGCTGGCGCGCGACTTCGGTCTTTCCGACGCCCGTGGGGCCGGAGAACATGTAGCAGCCGATGGGCTTGCCCGGCTCACGCAGCCCGGCGCGGCTCAGCTTGATCGCGGCGCCTAAGGCCTCGATCGCCTTATCTTGGCCGAAGACGACGCGCTTCAGATCCTCGTCGATACCGCGCAGGACTTCCGCATCCGTCTTGGAGATGGTCTTCGGCGGGATGCGGGCCATAGTGGCGATCGTGTGCTCGACCTCCTTAACGCCGATCGTCTTCCGCCGCTGACGCTCCGGAACCAGCATCTGTGAGGCACCCGTTTCGTCAATCACGTCAATTGCTTTGTCCGGCAGCTTGCGATCGTGAATGTACTTCGCCGACAACTCCACCGCCGACTTGATCGCCTGGTTCGTGTAGCGAATGCGATGGAAATCCTCAAAGTAAGGCTTCAGGCCCTTCAGAATTTCGATCGTGTCGGTCACGGACGGCTCTTTCACGTCGATCTTCTGGAAGCGGCGGACGAGCGCTCGGTCCTTCTCAAAGTGCTGGCGGTATTCCTTGTATGTGGTCGAGCCGATGCACCGAAGCGAACCGGACTGCAGCGCCGGTTTCAACAGGTTCGATGCGTCCATGGCGCCACCTGAGGTCGCGCCTGCACCGATCACCGTGTGAATCTCGTCGATGAACATGATCGCGCCGGGAAAGTTCTCGATCTCCCGCATGACGGCCTTGAGGCGCTCTTCGAAGTCGCCACGATACCGGGTGCCTGCCAGAAGCGCGCCCATGTCCAACTGGAAAATAGTGGCGTCGGACAGGACTTCCGGCACGTCGGCCATGACGATCCGACGGGCCAAGCCTTCGGCGATGGCTGTCTTGCCCACGCCCGGATCGCCCACGAAAAGCGGGTTGTTCTTCTGACGGCGGCAAAGCACCTGGATCGTGCGCTGAACCTCAGCCTCTCGGCCGATCAGCGGGTCAATACGCCCGGTACGCGCCTTTTGGTTCAGGTTGATGCAGTAGACCTCGAGAGCATCGGCACCACGCTTCTTGTCGTCGTTACCGTCGACTGTGGCCGCGTCGTCTTCGATTCCGCGCACCGGACGCGCATCGGACATGCCACCACGCTTGGCAATGCCGTGACTGATGTAGTTCACCGCATCGAAGCGGGTCATATGCTGCTCTTGCAGGAAGAACGCCGCATGGCTCTCCCGCTCTGCGAAGATGGCAACGAGCACGTTGGCTCCGGTCACCTCTTCGCGGCCGCTCGACTGCACATGTGCCACGGCACGGTGAATGACCCGCTGAAAGCCGGCGGTGGGCTGCGCGTCGCCATGATTGTCGAGCACGAGACCCGAGAGTTCGTTGTCGATATACCCAGTCAGCTTTTCCCGCAGCAGGTCGAGATCGACGTCGCAGGCACGCATGACGGCAGCCGCGTCGCGATCGTCCAAGAGCGACAAGAGCAAATGCTCAAGCGTCGCATACTCGTGACTTCGCTCGTTCGCGTATTGGAGCGCGCGTCGGAGTGCTTGCTCTAGACTGGTCGAAAATGACGCCACGGATTCCTACTCTTTCTCCATCGTGCATTGCAGCGGATGCTCGTGCTGACGGGCAAAGCTGGTGACCTGAGCTACCTTAGTCTCAGCAACCTCATAAGTGTAGACCCCGCAGATACCTACGCCCTTTTGGTGGACGTGCAGCATGATACGGGTCGCCTCTTCCGGCGCCTTGTTGAAGAATCGCTCGAGGATGTACACGACGAAATCCATCGGCGTGTAGTCGTCGTTGAGCAACAACACCTTGTAGAGGCTCGGCCGTTTTGTCTTCGGCCGCACCTTGGTAACGATCTGTGTGCCGGAGTCGTCGTCCCGGCGCGGGTCGCCATTGCGCGCCATCGTTAGCCTTCACTTCTCGTCCGTAGTTTAGGACCGGGCCATGCCTCTTCCAAGGCTGGGCGCCCTGCTAGGTCCGAATACCAACTCGTGTGTATTCTAACGTGATCGCGCCAAGCGCAGCAATTAAGCCGGACGTGAAAATGCTAATGTGACGCGGTAGCTGACAGAAATGGTACACCACGTTTGACATAGTGGCATCCCGCCAAAAAAAAAGCCCGGGGCAACGCCCCGAGCCATCCTTGGGAGGAAGAATAGGTGCTGTTGCTTTAGGAAGCCTTCTTTGCGAAAGCAACTTCCATCGGCTTGTAAGCGTCCTTGGCCATGCCGACGTACATTTCGCCGATCTTGGACATCTCAGCCATGTAACCGTCATAGGCCTTCTTGGCGAACTTCGACTGAATCTCGATGGCCTGCTCGAAAGACTTGGCGCCGGCAAGCTGCTCGACGACCCTCGTCGAATCTTCGAAAGCCTTCTTCGAATAGTCGGTGAATTCAGCGGCAATAGCCTGGAAACCTTTGTTCATCTCGCCGAACGAGCGGACATAGGCATCGAAGCCGTCTTTGCCAACTTTCTGGAACTCTTCAAAACCTGAGATCATGGAACCCTCTTCATCATTGGGGTGGGACAAAATGCTGCAAGCGCGAACTAATTATATGCATTGCACAAAAGACGTCAACCTCCATTTTGCACTGCACAACCATTGTTCCTTGGTCTAATGCCCGCGTCCATCGGGCGCCCTTAACGCTTTGGCAATCGTCAAATTCTAGCTTTTCCGTTTGTCGGCCTTGGAAAACGGCAAGACGGGTCTGTATCCGCCTCTTGAGAACGCAGGAGAGCGTTTGAAGTCGGCGTGACAAACGGGGAAAGGCGTAAGCCAAAGTGTTCGAAAAAATTCAAAATGGAGCCGCAACGCGGTCTCGCCAGTCGGCCACATGTGTTCGTCAAGCGGCCAAGATCGGTCTTGCGGTGCTGCTCGCGCTCGGCGCGACACTGACCCATGTCAGCGAAGCCTTTGCGGACAAGCGCGTAAAGGCCGCCATTATCGTCGACGCGAACACGAACAATGTCTTGTATTCCCAGTCCGCCGACGTTCTTCGATCGCCCGCATCGCTCACAAAGATTATGACGCTCTATGTCCTGTTCGCGTATATGCGGGCCGGCCGTTTCACGCCCGAAACAAAGCTTAAGGTGTCGAAACACGCGGCAAGTCAGTCACCGACAAAGCTCTATCTAAAGCCAGGCTCCACCATCGCCGTCAAAGACGCGATCAAGGCGCTTGTAACCAAGTCGGCCAACGACGCCGCCTCAGTGGTTGCCGAGAATGTGGGCGGTACCGAGGAGAATTTCGCACGGATCATGACTCAGACCGCGCGCAACCTAGGCATGAAGAATACGACCTATCGCAACGCCTCAGGTCTTCCCAACAAGGAACAGCTGACGACGGCCCGCGACCAGGCCATCCTGGCGATGCACATCAAGCAGGATTACCCGGAGTACTACAGCGTCTTTGAGACCAAATACTTCGCCTATAACGGCCGCAAGTACAGGAACCACAATCGCCTGCTCTTCAACTACAAGGGAACGACGGGCATCAAGACCGGATACACGCGTGCTAGCGGCTTCAACCTCACAGCCTCGGTCGAACGCGGCGATAAGCGCTTGGTCGGTGTCGTACTCGGTGGCCGCACCGGTGCACTACGCAATGCTGCGATGACATCGCTCCTCGACAAGCATTGGTCGAAGGCGTCATCGAGAAAGCCGAGGGGGACAAATTTCATTGCATCTCTGCTAGGAGCGCCGACGCCGCCGCGCCCCTCGCGCAAACCGATGTTCTCGTTGGCGAGCGCCGCAGTTCCTGTAGCAACGCACAGGCTACCGGCTGCTCCGCGCCCCGCTGCAGCTCAGCCCGCCCCGGCTCAGCCTCAGCCAACAAGAGCTCAGCCGGCCATCGCCCAACCCGCCCAACCACCGCAAATCGTACAGGCGAGCCTAGCGCCAAGCCTCGTACCCAATCGCCTCGCTGCGCCAAGTCGCGCGTCCACGAATACGATGGGCGATTACCACGTCCAAGTAGGATCCTATAATTCTCCCGCGGACGCCCAGAATCGCCTCGGCATGGTGCGTCAACGTGCACCGCAGTTGCTTGAAGGGCACCTGCCCTTCACGACCACGTTCCAAAAAGACAATCGGGAATGGTATCGAGCCCGCTTCGCGGGTTTCACGAAATCCGATGCGCGCCGCACCTGTGAGAAATTGAAGCGCATGCGCCTTGATTGCATTGCGCTTGCCGCCGAGTAGCTGAGCCCGCTTGCGGCTTAAGTTTCAAGCAACACATCTTTTGCTTCGTTAATCCGCGCGGCGAGATAGGTGGAGCCCCCCTGATCGGGATGCAACTTCATCATCAGCCGCCGATGGGCCTGCCGGATGTCGCCGTGTGTGGCGTTGGGCCCGACCTCTAGAACCGCTCGGGCTTCTTCCACGCTCATGCGACCCTTGCTGAACCCACCGGACCCGCCTGCTTGGCTTGCGCCCTCAGCTTTGGGCCGCCAGTCCGGGAACCGCCAATCCAGATAGGCTTCCATGAGCGAGGCCTCTTTGAGCCCGTCAGACCGGAACCCGTTGTAGAGCTCAATCGCCTCGGTCTCGCTGAGCGAGGACAGCGCGCGACCTTCGAACCGGCCTTCGAGGCATCGGCCATCCATGTAACCGGTGTCATGATCGAGCTCCATCTCCAAACGCTCGGTCTGCACGTGTGAAGACTGGCCGTCGGACCTCTCCTCCGGCCCTCCAAAGCTGCCAACGCCCCCGCCCCCGGCGATGAGGCTCATGGCAAATGCCGCCAGTGGAATCGCCAGCGGCAATGCGCCTCGCAAGGCCAAAAAACCCGCGACGGCAAAAAGCCCGACCGCACCGACCTTGCGGATCCCCCCAGCAAGCTGTCTGGGGTTGGCGCGAACGATGGCCCGCGCGGCGAGTAGTAGAACCACGAGAAGCGCACAACCGAGAAAGAAATAGACCATAGGCGCGGGCCTACCGCAGCTGTTCGAGCAGGAGCGTCGCGGCGCCACTCTTCGCGTTTTCGAGCGCCTTACGTCCGCCAGAGGCATAGACCGCTACGGCATTCAACAACGCTCGAAGCTGCGCCGCAGACCCAGCATCGAAGCGGCAATAGGCGCCCCGAGACAAGCGTGCGATCTCCTTAAAAGCCTGCTCCGCACGCGCGTCGTGTCCCTCCTGGAACACGAACACAGGCACGCCGACGAGACCCAACTCCCCGGCGAGCTGGCACAACGCGTCGACGTTTTCTTCCATGCAGTCGCCCACATAAACGAGGGCATTGACGGTCTGACGCCCCGTCTCTTTCCGAGCGTGGGTCAGGACTTTGCGGATCTGCGTATGCCCGCCCTCGCAATGGACCTGTCGCATCAGCCGGGCCAGCGCATCGGGATCACGCACCCATTTGCTGGCGCGGCACTCGCCGAACCCGCGAAAATACATGAGCTGGACGTCCAGACCTCCAACCTTTTTAACCGCTCGAAACATCTCGCTCTGAAGGCCGAGGGCGAGGTCCCAGGTCGGCTGGCGGCTCATTGTGGCGTCCATGGCAAAGATCAACCGGCCGCCCCCAGCAACAGTGGGCGTCAAACTTTGTACCTTGCTGAGGAAGGCGTCGACTTCCGAGGAGGAAGACGTTCCGCGTGCGACCTCGCTCGAACCGGTCCTAGACGGGGTCTTCGGTTCGCTCATTGACCCGCTCCGCGATGACATTCAAACGATGAGAAACTTCATGCTCTTATAAATGGTTGTTCTTCGCCGAATTCTCAATGCCGGCCATGAAGAAGGGAGTGATTGAGGTCGCCGTGCTCAGGGAACCGCTCATCCTAATGCAGCAGGGCGAGAGGACAAGTGGACGGCCGCTGAGGCGAACGTAAGCCGCGCCCGATTAAACAACACGGGCGGACCGCTGCATGAGCGCATCTCTATTTGCCCGATCGCCGAGTGGGCGTTTGAGGAGGGGCGGCCTAGTTGAGCGCGCACACAAATGTGTTTCGAGGCACTATTCCGAGGCGTTATGGTCGCGAGCCTCTCCGGCGGCGTCGCATATTTGAAAGGTGTCCAATGGCCACCCAAATCGAGATCGTCAGAACCGTTGCGGATCTGCGCACCCGCGTTCGCACGTGGCAGCGCGAGGGTGAGAATATCGCCATGGTGCCGACCATGGGCGCCATTCATAAGGGCCATATGTCTCTGGTCCGGCAGGCAAAGCAACTGGCGGACCATACGATCGCGTCGATCTTCGTGAATCCCCTGCAATTCGGACCAGGGGAAGACTTCGAGGCCTACCCGCGCGGCGAAGCGCGGGATGCAGCTTTGCTGGCGGACGCCGGTGCGGACCTTCTCTTCGTGCCGGACGGACGAGAGATGTATCCGGAAGGTTTTGCCACAACGGTTCACGTAGCGGGTCTGACCGAGGGCCTGTGCGGCGCGAGTCGGCCCGATCATTTCGACGGCGTCGCGACGGTTGTTGCCAAGCTTCTTCTCCAGTGCCTCCCCGACATCGCCGTGTTTGGCGAGAAAGATTATCAGCAGCTCCTCGTTATCAAGCGAATGGTTCGTGACCTGAACATCCCGGTCGAAATTGTCGGCGGCGCCATTGTGCGCGAGCCGGACGGGTTAGCCCTCTCCTCTCGCAACACTTACTTATCGTCAGATGAACGCGAAACGGCACGACTGTTGCACACGACACTTCAACAGGCCGCCCACGAAGTCGCTTCCGGTCTCGCCCTGGAGCCAACGTTGGAAAGCGCCCACGCTGCCCTTGAGGCAGCCGGATTCCGCGTCGACTATTTGGAGGCACGCGATCCGGTCACGCTTGTACCCCTGTCGGGGAATGTCTCATCCGCGCGGATCTTGGTTGCGGCTTTCCTCGGCAAAACGCGGCTCATCGACAACGTCACTGTTCCACCACAGAGCTGACGGTCCTAATCAGGTCAGTCGATCAACCTCAGGGCGCGCAGCTCTTCCCGCATGCCCGGTGGGATTTCGGCACTGGCTTCATTAGATAAGGATACATCGGGAGGCGCCTCTTCTGCCTTCAAGTAGCGCCAGCCCTGGAATGGACGGCGCGGATTGAGCCGCGTCTCGACGACGTTGGAGTCCAACACGATGCCGCAGCAGGGCGTTCCGTCCTGCCGCGTCGTCTTCTTCAAATCGAGGATGCGCTGGCGCGCGGATACAAAGCCTTTAATGACCCAGTAGAGCGATCCGCCGTCCAAGACTTCGACTCTTCGGCGCGGCATTTGCTTAGTCTTGTGACACAGCTCTGGGACCTTCCCCATCCGCGCAAGTGCCTCCAGACGTTTCTCCTGCCAGGCTCGGAGGTCATCGACCCTGTCGATCCCGACGCAAAGCTTCACAAGGTGGACGGTCATCGTGGCACGGTTGCCTAGTGCGACATGAAGAGGGGAATTGTCGCCTCTTCGAGCATTGTGAGTGTTACGCCGCCAAGAATGAGCTCGCGCCAGCGCGAGTGATGGAATGCACCCATGACGATCAGGTCGGCGCCCAGCTCCTTCGAGCGCGAGAGCAGCAGTCGGCCAACATCCGCACCTTCGCTCATCGGAAAGGTCATTGTCTCGGCTTCGATGCCATGATGGCCGAGATGCGCAATCATACCATCCACAGAAACGTTCTCATCCCCACGCGAATCGTCGTCGAGGCCGGCCACGAGGACGACCCGCTTCGCATCCGCTAGGAACGTTTGCGCATCGCTGACAGCGCGCGCCGCTTGGGCGCTGCTATCCCAGGCCACAACGATGGTGCCGCCGCCAATCGTCCCAAGGGGATTAGCCGGTACGATGAGAACGGGCCTTCCAGAGGCAAACAGGCAGCGCTCTACAAGCGCATACTGGCCGACGAGCGGGTCCCCGTCTCTTGGCTGACCAAGAATCGCAAGGTCCGCCAAGCGCGCGGCGGCGGCGAAGTCGTGCGGAAACTCGTCACTGGTGCCATGTCGAAGCCGCGTGTCATAGGAAATGCTGGCGTCATCCGCCGCCGCTCGGAAGCGCGCCAGCGCCTCTTCGCCTTGCGCCTTCACGCCATCGAGAACGCCGCTCATATCGGCGAAGGCGACGTCTGCGCCATAGAGCGGCACCAGCGCCTGCGGGGCAAAGGCGACGGCCACAAGGTGCGCCCCTTGGGTTTTGGCTAGGTTGATCGCCAAACCGTCGCGCGCTTTCGATGCGTCCGTCCCGTCAACGTAGACAATCACATCCTTGAAGCTCATCCGTGCCTCCCCTGCAGGCTGATGATAGCGCTTCAGGGCGCGTGGCCAAGCCCGCAGGTGCAGCATCGATGCGGAATAATATGAGAGCACGAAGGACTGCCTCACGCCTGTGTGAATAAAGTCACAGCGCTTTGAAGAGGTGTGACGCGTGCCCTCTTAGATTCGCGGCTACCGTCCCGGAGTGGCGCTCGTCGCCAGAAGTGGGATCATCCAACAACCGATGGAGAGTACCGATGAAGATGAATCAAAAGTCCGGCACGACACTTGCCCTTACTGCAGCTGCGCTACTCGTATCCGGCACACTCGTTGCCACGCCTGCCCTCGCTGCCAAGGGCAAGTGCGTCGGCGCAAATGCCTGTAAGGGCCAGAGCGCGTGCAAGACAGCTACGAGCTCGTGCAAGGGCCACAATGCCTGCAAGGGCAAGGGCTTCACCGTCACGTCCGCGGAAGAGTGTAAGGCCGCCGGCGGCAAGTTCAGGGGCTAGTTCCGAAAACTCGAGGCCGGCCGCAATTGTGACCGGCCTCCCTTCGTCCTATATCCTGTATGTTTCGCGAGCCAATGGAGATCGCCTTGTCCGACAGCAAGCCACCGTATCTCGGGTTTGGCCTTGGGCTGCGCCCGGAACACTACGACGAAATTTTGTCTGGTGATCCGAACGTGGATTGGTTCGAAGTTATTTCTGAGAACTACATGATCCCAGGCGGGAAGCCTCTGCGAATCCTCGACGAGATTCGCGAGCGCTATCCCATCGTCATGCACGGTGTGTCGTTGTCGATCGCATCCACGGCGCCGCTTGACGTGGACTATTTGACCGAACTCAAAACACTCGCAGATCGCGTCGATCCGAAATGGATCTCAGATCACCTTTGTTGGACTGGTGTGCATGGGGTCAACCTGCATGACCTGCTGCCGATACCTTATACGCAGGAAGCGCTAAACCACGTTGTGGATCGCGTCAGCCGAGTACAAGACTTCTTGGGTCGCCGCCTCACGCTTGAAAATGTCTCGAGCTACGTGACGTTCGCCGAGTCGGAAATGAGCGAGTGGGAATTTGTCAGCGAGGTCGCCCGCCGTGCCGACTGTTGGCTGCTCTTCGACGTCAACAATGTTTATGTCAGCGCACACAATCATGGTTTCTCCACGCGTGACTTCTTGCATGGCGTGCCGCGCGATCGCATCGTGCAATTCCACCTTGCCGGGCACAGCCACGAAGGGGACCACATCGTGGATACGCACGACCACCCTGTATGTGATCAGGTCTGGGATTTCTATCGGCAGACTGTCTCGCATTTCGGTCCCGTCTCGACCATGATCGAACGAGACGACAACATCCCCCCGTTGGCTGAGGTCGTTGCGGAGCTCGATGTGGCACGCAGGATCGCGAAGGAGGTCGCGGAAGCCAAGCAGTCTATCGCAGCCGAGTAGCAGTCTTGCCATGACCAGCCTCAGTGAACTTCAGGCCCGATTTCAAGCTGGCATCCTCTCGGGTGACGACGCTGCGCTAGACGATATCAACGACAGCAACGGCGAAGGTCGACGTACACTTTTCGGCGTGTATCGCAACGCCTACGGTCTGCGGCTGGCCGAGATTCTTAGCCGCGATTACGAACTCACACACACCTACCTCGGCGAGGTTAACTTTTCCGACCTCGCGCGGGCCTATATAGCCGCGCATCCGTCGGACAAGCGCAATGCACGTTGGTTCGGTCGCTACCTGCCGGATTTCTTGCGCTCCACAGCCCCCTACTCTGCAAATCGGGAAGTCGCAGAACTCGCAACACTCGAGAAAGCTCTTGCGGATGCCTTTGACGGTCCTGACGCAACGCCCGTGTCAATTGATGAACTCGCCGCAATACCGCCGGAGGAATGGGCTGATTTAGTCTTCACGCCGCATCCGACCGCGCGGCGGCTTCGCTTCAAGACGAACGCCGTCGATATCTGGATGGCGCTGAGCGACGAGACGAACCCACCCGCGCCTGAAAATCTGCCCGAACCTCAGAATATTCTTGTTTGGCGGCAAGATCTCACCTCGCGTTTGCGGCTGCTTTGTCCTGAGGAGACAATGATGTGGGCCGAGGCCACGAGAGGTGCCCGCTTCAGCGCACTATGCGAGATGATCGCAACATTCGCTGGTGCGGACGGGGCCGAGCTACGGGCCGCGCGTTACCTCAAGACCTGGCTCGACTCAGGCGCGCTTTGTTGTGCTAGCCCAGATTGTCCACAGTCCGATCTAGTGATGGGAACAGCGCATTAGTGCGGCCTGTCAGCCAATAGGCCAGTAGACCGACCCATTCGCGCGTTGCCGTGTCGACGCGGCGCAAGCCTTCCGAGACTTTGCCGAAAGGTTTCAGGAAATCTTCTGACCCGCGTGTTCGATAGTCGACCGGCCACGGCTCCACATCGAAGCCCGCCTGTCTGAAAGCACCCATCGAGCGCGGCATGTGGTAGGCCGAGGTAATGAGAAGCCAGCGTGCTTTGGCGTTGAAAGCGCCGCTCGCGTCGAGCTCTCTCTTCAAATAGACGGCATTCTCATAGGTGTCGCGCGCGTTGGCTTCGAGAATTAGGCGTTCCCTCGGCACCCCAAGTTGAGTGAGGATCTCTGCAGCGCCTTGGGCTTCGCTGTCTGACTTGAAGAGGATTCCCGCATCGCCACCGGAGAAGGCCACTTTGGCGTCGGGGAAGCGCAATCCAAGTATCGCACCTTCCAGCAGCCGCTCACCCGCCTCATTCAAAGTTGGCGCCTTGCGGGCGCTGCCAACTAAGCGGCTCTCTCCACCGCCCAGAATTATGAGACCTGCGGGCGCAGGCAGCTCATTCAGGTCAACCCGTGGAAAGCGATTTTCGAGCGGCAAGATTAGCGCATTGCCTAACGGTGATAAGCCGACCAACAGGAGCAAAATGACCCCGATCGTAACAAATCGCCGACCCCAGCGCGCCCAACCGGTCCAGATCAAAATCGCGCCGTAACCAATCAACAGAGCAATCAGGGTCGACGGCTGAAGAACAAACCACACCACCTTGGCGAGATAGAAGAACATGGCGTCCCCCAGCCTCTAAGCTAACCACAGGGCGGCGAGGCCAAGGAAGGCGAAGAAGCCGACCACGTCGGTCACGGTGGTGACGAAAACGCCGGAAGCGATAGCGGGGTCGAGGTCCAAAGCGTCGAGACCGAGAGGAATTAGGATGCCTGCCAGAGCGGCGGCAAACAGGTTGACCACCATTGCCACGCCGATCACAAGCCCAAGGCCGTCGCTGCCAAACCAAAAGATGGCAATCGCTGCCATGATGACTGCGAAGAGCAGTCCGTTCAGCAGACCGACAGCGCATTCGCGCCAGATGACCCGTATGGCGTTGGCAGGGCCGAGATCGTGGGTCGCAAGCGCCCGAACGGCGACGGTCATGGTCTGCGTCCCGGCATTGCCGCCCATGGATGCCACGATCGGCATGAGCACGGCGAGCGCAACCATCTGTTGGATGGTGGCCTCGAAAAAACTTATGACAACGGAAGCGAGGATGGCCGTAATCAAGTTGGCGACAAGCCAGCTGAAGCGAAGCCGCGTCGTCTCCCACACCGTATCGGCAACCGATTCATCGCCGACACCACCCATAGCCAAAATGTCTTCGGATGCCTCTTCTTGCACCACCTCGACAATGTCGTCGGCGGTTATGACGCCAACCAGACGTCCGTCGTCGTCCACGACCGGCGCTGAATTCATATTGTATCGTTCGAACCGATGAGCCACGTCCTCCTGGTCCGTGGCGACAGGTATCGGGTGCATCTCTTCGTCAATTATCGCTTCCATTTGTGTCGGTCGCTTGGACCTGAGAATCTTGTTCAGGGCCACGCAACCGATCAGGTGATAGGCAGGATCGACGACAAAGATCTCGTAGAAGCGCTCCGGTAGATCGTCTGCTTCGCGCATATAGTCGATGGTCTGCCCGACCGACCAGAAGGGCGGTACAGCAATGAGGTCGGTCTGCATCATTCGGCCGGCAGAGTCCTCTGGATATTCAAGACTGCGCTGAAGCGCTAGACGCTCGAAGTGCGGAAGCTTGGAGAGGATATTCTGCTGCTCGGCGCGATCGAGGTCTTCGAGCAGATAAACTGCCTCGTCCGACTCGAGCTCCTGCAGAGCCTCGGCAACTTGCTCAGGCGGCATCTCTTCAAGCACCTGATCGCGAACCGCCTCCTCGAGCTCGGGCAGCGCGGCAGCCTTGAACTCATCGCCAAGGGCTTCAATCAGATTGGCGCGATCGTCCTGGCGCAGAACTTCGAGAAGGTCGGCCAAATCGGCTTCGTGCAGATCGCGCGTGAGTTTCCGCACATGCGCCGTGTCTCCGGACTCGAGCGCATCGGTGACCGCATGGAGAAATTCGGGACGGATGTCCCCCTCCTCGTCGCGTAGGGGAAAATCACTAAACGCGTCCTGCATTGCCAGCCTAGCCCATCGGAGACTTCACTCTTCCGGTCCGCAGTGCATGAGCCTGGGTATGCTCGCAGTACCCAACGCCGACTCGACCGGAGTTTAGCCTGCTCGTGATATCAGGCCTTCTGGGCTGTGCCTATTGGAGATAGCCAATGACGAGCGCTATTGGGGGCTTTTCGCTGCGCAGACAGGCGCACGGTTTTACCAGGGTACAGCTGTCCCGCGCCAGTCGAAGAAACCACCGGTGTCGTAGGGTCCCAACGCGTCGATCACGGAGATCAAGCTACTCGCTGCCTCAGATGGTTGCTTGACGTTCAAGCCACTCCGCGAAAATGGCTGAGACAAAGGCGTGTCGACCGTGCCGGGATGCAAGGCGACGCAGACGGCCTCGGGTCGGCGTCGCTGAAGTTCTATGGAGGCGGTATGAACGAACTGGTTCAGAGCGCATTTCGACGCCCGATAGCCGTACCAGCCTCCAAGGCGATTGTCTCCAATGCTGCCAACGCGCGCGGATAGTGTCGCGAAGACGGCCTTGCCCGTCGACGGTAGCAGTGGAAGAAAATGCTTCATGATCAGGGCCGGCCCAATGGCATTCAACGCGAACGAACGGCTCAACGCCTCTGGCGTAATGTCTCGCCATGTCTTCTCCGGGCCCTGGTGTTCATCGTGAAGGAAGCCCGTCGCATCAATGACGAGGCGCACGTGGCCAAGTTCTCCAGCATGTCTCGCAGCCCGGGCGAGACTCTCCTCATCCAGAATATCGATGGCGGGGTCAGTACTGCGGCCAAGCTTGAGAATCTGATCGAATTGCCCGCGATACGCGATGTCACTCGAGAGTGCTTGGCCTATCCCGCCGGTCGCGCCGAGTACGACGGCTACGCCTCCTGCTGGAAAAGACTGGAGTGGATCTGACGCTGCGATTGACATCGGTTTGACGTAAATTAGCCGAAGGCTGGCGGAAGCCTCACCAAACGAGCACCGGCTCCTTGCCGATCATCTCATCGTTGTTGATTGCGCCAACAATAAAGTCCGCGACATCGGCGCGGGAGATAATCCCGTTGCGCCATTCCCGTGGCTCGTACAAGACCCTATAGCGGCCACTATGCGGACTATTGGTCAAGACCCCGGGCCGCACGATTGTCCAGTCCAGATTGCTTTGTTTGATGATGCGCTCCTGTACGTCCTTGTCGTCATAGGCTCTGCCGAGCATCAACCGGAACGGAATTGACTGGATCAAACCGATTGCATTTCTGCAGTCGCCAGCGCCAAATCCAGTCACTGCGATCAGTTGTTTGATGTTATGACGCTGCATCGCATCCACCAGCACGCGAGTTGCCTTCGAGAACAGATCGACAGGCTGAAAGAGCTCGCTGACCGGCACGCCGAGTGCCTGTACGACGACAGCGACGCCCTCTAGCGCAGAGTCCACATCCGACTCGATCCGGGCGTCGCCATCCCAGGTCTCAAGATGATCGGTTGGCGTAAAGCTCTTGCTCGCAGAGCGAGAAAAGGCGCGCACTGAGTGTCCAGCCTTAAGCGCGGCCGTTACGACCTCGCGGCCAATCCCACTGCTCGCACCGATAACGAGAACATGTGCCATTTTGGCGCTCCGTATTGCGCTCGCGCGAGTTGCGGGCAAGTCCTATTGATTATCGTTGGCTACCCTAACGGCGGCTGGCTTTGGGCGCCTGTTGGCGAGCGCAAATATTTCAGCTGTAAAGAAAAGCCCCACGAGCAAAATAGAGTGCGCGATGAGGCTTGGGCCCATCAACCAAGTGTAGCCGACCCACAGTGCGAAGATAGCCGACCACATGTAAGAGAGCAGCAGCATATAATGGAAGCTCACCATGCGCGGGAGATTGCGTAGTGGGTTTACGGACGGATCCATCACCGCCTTATACGCGTTGGTCACCATTAGAGTGATCCTTTTAGTACTTTGGCTAGCCACATGAGAGCCCAAACGAAGTTGTGAAGATCAACTATCGACGTGGGACGCCCGCTGCTTGAATTACCAGACTAACGCGTTGTCACCCCAACCAGATCACCGCGCGCCCGTGCTCGGACACACAAGCTTGTGATCACATTCGCTAGACAACTGGCGAGGCACAGCTAGTCGCTATCCTCGCCCAGCACTGGTGAAGGTGCCTCGATTTCGAAGATGCCGTCATCGTCACCCGCCAACACCATCTCGATACAATTTCCGGGGCCATCCGTTATCATCCATGCATGGGATTGAAACGTCGGCACCAGCGCTTTCTCTCCCTGATTGAGACCGGTGTTGTCTATGGGCAGGCCTTCAACATCGATCCACACGACACCTCGGTAGCCGTCCGACCGATTCACAAATGTGATCTTCACCGTTTTCTCAGAGCGCTCAGATTTGATCTTGCCGAACTCTGAGCAGGACACTGATTCTAGCCGAGGGGTATCGGCAGATACCGATGCCGGCTTTGCCCTTATCGCATCAACAGCCGTTGGCTGATCGGCGGTGCTTGGAGCGACCGCAGAGTTGCAACTCTGCGTAAACTCTCGAAGCGCACTGGCTGCACCGTCAAGTTGGAGCGTCTGCTCCTGTCCATCTGGAACACGGTAGGTCAGAACGCCCCCATTACTCATAGCCTGCCAGATCGGTGCTGAAGTAACGAGGGTTATCTCAAGACCCGATACACCAACTTCGGCATACTTGCCGTAAACACTTGCCACCGTCTCCTCGGTGACATCTCCCACGCTCAGCACCAGAGAAACATCTTGGTCCTCGGCGAGATCGACGGTGTCGTACCAGAGTACAACGCGCGGCGTGGCACCATCGGGGCCACCGCAAATCGCCTCGAAGGCGACCGCATCTGTATCTGGAATCCCATATGCTAGTATCACCGTGTCCGGTTGGCCTGGATAGTTGCTTGGGTAGCTGTCGACCGTCCAAGCCATCTGCTCTGCACGCAGGCAGGTCGTCCCGAAAACGGCAAGTCCCGTCGCAAAGCCGAGAACAAGCAAGACGCCAAAACGCATTGGGCGATTCTCCAAGGAATAAAGACTCGCTGACATCCACGAATGAAACTTACCCGTGGTAGCGCGCAGCACCAATCACCGAGCAGAATCTGCTCATTTCGCCGGTCTCACACAGGGCCCTGCTGTGTGCTGTCAGCTTCTTTGCGTAAGTCCGCCTCTCGTTCCCGCCCCCGACGTTTTCGACCTCGCATCGAGGCGGACGAACCCGCAACAATGGCAAGTCCGCTGAAGAACAAGACGACAAAGATACAACCGTCTCGCGCCGCGATAATCAGATTCGCATCTTCGCTATCTCTGTCGGCGAGCATCTCAGCTGGGAACATTGACGTCACGACCAAGAGCGCGAGGAGCCCGTTCTTGACAACCACTTCAATAACAATTGCCAGCGAGTCGCGATCGATGAGCCCCCAAGTAAAGGTGAAGAGCCGCGACAAATACAGTGCCCCCAAGCCGAAAACGACGATGATGGCGGGCCCAAGCCATCCATAGGGCCCAAACTGCAATCGCCCTGCCCCAAGCGAGCCGATGATGATCATCGCCAGCAACGCCAGGCTCGCTCGGACCATGACCTTCGTGAATAGAACCTGTTGCTTCGAATGGCTGAGACGCCGGCAGAGCATACCTGCAAGCAGCGGCGCAATCAGAAATTGCCCAATGTCCAACATAATCTGGAGTTTGTCGATCTCGAAATTACCGGGCACCCGAACGTTAACAAGCGCGGCCAAAACGATTGGAGTCGCAAATAGGCAGATGAGGGTGGTGACAGCCGTCAGCGACACAGACAACGCGACATTGCCGTTGCCAATGAAAGTAAGAAGGTTCGATAGCGAACCGCCGGGCATCGCCGCGATCAGAGCGATGCCAGTCGCAATGCCGATCGCACCCGCGGCGGTCAAGCCACCAAAGCCAGTCGGAAACAGGCTAATGGCGAACAATGTCAGCCCCGCCCAGATTGGAACAAGAACAAGCTGGGCGACTAGTCCGACAGCAAGTCCGCGCCAAGCGCTTAGGGTATTGGCAAAATCGCGAACCGTAAGCGTGGCGCCCATGCCAAGCATGGAAAACGTGACCATCGTCGCCGACAAGTAACGCTCATACTGGTCGAAATTTGAGAAGAACGATAAGGGTTGGTCGAGCATCTCGAGTTCAGCCTAAGCCCAGGCAGTACGCACTGGCGACGACGGCGCGTGAGTGTCAACGCCGCAAAGGGTTTGGATCGATACGGGATTGCATGGCAAGCGGAGGGTGTACAAGGACAATTAGCTAGACACTTCTCTACTCGAAGTCCTTACCAAAGCGCCAGTTCAAGGGTGGATATTTCTCGACGACTTTAGTCCCATCGGACGCCAACACGCCGCGAACACCCTGCCCGTCCGGATCGAGACTTCACAGTGTTTGACATTTATATTGCGTCTTAGCGAACACGGGTCGAGCGTTCTGTGAATGGGAGAATTTGAGTGCTGCCATTACGCCACTTTTCCACTCTCACAATCGCAGCCATTGTTTCCGCGCTGCAGCATTGGCGGCGATAGCCGAAGTGACGCCATCCTCTATTTCCGAAGGTCCATCCTCAGACCCTATCGTGTTCGCTCTTAATGATTGGGCGAGCCAGAAATTAACCTCAAGGATCATGGGCGGGGTGCTTCGTGAGGCTGGATACAATGTTGAATACAAGGCCGCTGACTATAAGACCCAGTTCCCCGATCTGGAGCGGGGCAAATTGACCGTGGCCATGGAGATTTGGGCCACGACGGGCACGCAAAACCTTGAAGCCGCTGTCGCAACGGGCAACGTGGAGAATCTCGGACCGACCGGTATGACGGCTAAGGAGGACTGGTGGTTTCCAGCCTACATGGTGGACCAATGCCCCGGATTGCCGGAATGGCGCGCCCTCCAGACTGCGTCCTGCGCGAAAGCCTTCGCAACGCCCGACACAACTCCTAAGGGCTTCTACCTCGGCGGCCCCGCGGATTGGGGAGGCCACGACGAAGGCCGGATCAAAGCGTTGAAGCTGCCCTTCGAAATGACGCACGCGAAGGCCGACAAGGAATTGTCGGAGGCGCTTGAGCGAGCCTATGAGAAAGAGTCGCCGATCATGCTCTGGGTCTACACACCGCATTGGACATCAGCAGAATTTGAAGGTGACTGGGTCGAATTCCCGGCCTATGAACCAGCCTGCTATTCGGATCCAGCGTAGGGTATCAACCCCGAAGCGCTTTACGATTGTGGTAAGCCCACCGGGCCCATCTGAAAAGCAGGCTGGGTTGAGTTGAAGTCGAAATGGCCAGGCGCCTATCGGGCGATCAAAGCGTACCGCATGAGTAACGAAGAGATGGAGAAAATGCAGGTGGCTGTCGAACGTAACGGTGAAAGCGCAGAGACAGTCGCCAACCGTTGGATAGCAGAAAACGAGACACGCTGGCGCGCTTGGTTAAAGGAATAGCGCTAGCGAAGCGCACGACTGACGCGATGAGCAAAAATGCCTCCCTAAATTACGATACGCGCTATCCGTCAATCGCGGCTCTTAAACAACGCGCGATGCGGCGCTTACCCAATTTTGCCTTCGACTACGTCGACGGCGCAATTGACGATGAGCTTGCGAAGCGGCGGAACCGGCAAGCATTTCACGAGGTACATCTAACTCCGCGATATCTTCGCGACGTGAGTTCTGTGGACACCAGCGTAAAGATCTTTGGCAACGAGTATTCAATCGGCTTTGGCGTATCGCCAGTAGGTCTCGGCAATATGATGTGGCCAGGTGCCGAACTGGCACTTGCAAAGTCAGCCCAGGCCGCGCGCATTCCCTACGTACTCAGCACATTTAGTACGACTGATCTCAATCTTATCGCGCAGCAAGCCCCTGATGTGTGCTGGTTCCAGCTCTATGTCCCTCGGAAGCTCGAGTTCATGGAGGATCTTATTGCGCGCGTGAAACGAGCGGGCTTTAACGCGCTGGTCGTGACAGTCGATATTCCCGTGGGCGCAAAGCGGAACCGGGAACTAAAGAACGGTCTGAAACTTCCCTACACACTAACGCCCAAGATGATCTGGCAGTCCCTCACCCATCCAACTTGGGCTTTGACGACGCTTGCCCATGGCGCGCCGGATTTCGTCAACGTCGCACGTTACCGAAGCGGTCCTGACGAAGGGCTGTCCGAATTTGTATCCAACATGACGATTCCTGGACTGCCTCTGGAGCGATTGCGGCGGATACGCGAACTGTGGGATGGGCCTCTCATCGTGAAGGGGCTGCAAGTCGAAGAGAACTTTCGGCAGGCTATCGACTGTGGCGCGGATGGCGTGATCATATCGAACCATGGCGGACGTCAGCTCGATGCCGCACCGGCAACAGTCGACACGCTTCGGTCATTGCCAAGCGATATTGCCGACAAGATCACAGTGATGATCGACAGTGGTGTGCGCACCGGGCTCGATGTCCTTCGCGCAAGAGCTTTGGGCGCGACGGCAGCCTTTAGTGGCCGGTGCTTCTTCTACGGCGTAGGGGCCCTCGGTGCTCCCGGAGCCAAGCAGGTCATTGAGATTTTCCGCGATGAAATCACGCGGACTCTGCAGCAGTTGGGGTGCCTGCGCTTTGAGGACCTCGACTCAAGCTGGTTAGCAAGTTCCGAAGGCTGACGGCTTCGCCGCTTGAGTTTCCCCGAAATCCACACTTTCGCGGAATTCCGGCCAAAATGGCCGGTATTTGAGTGCATAGGTGGTGAACTGGGCGACCGGAGTCGTCAGCGCCAAGAGGTCGTGCAAAGAAGGTTTTTTCGCCCACTTTTTCGGAGTAATCTCTCTGAACGACGAGAGAGTCGTAGCGGGGGCTCCATGCTGTCTGACCACCAGGCCCATGTACCTACTGCGATCGCAACTTTTCTGATCGCGTCGATTTTTCTTGTCTCATCGCACTTGCACGCCGGCGCTGAGGAAAGCGCTTCCGTTTGCGACGAATTCGGGCTTGCTGTGCTGTCAACGCCGGCATCGCCATGGACCGGGGCACCGCTACGTGTGATCGTTGCGAGCGAGAAGCCGCTTTCCGGTGAGTTGACGTTAATTGGCCCCGCCGGCGAGGTCTCCGCGAAGTCTTCCGACCTGCAAGGCGGACCGCCCTATTTCTGGTTCGCAGAGGTTACTTCTCCCAAGTCCGGCGCATGGCGAGCCAAGCTCACGCGGCAACAAGCATCCCAGGAATGCCAAGAAATCACGCGCGAAATCACAGTAGCTGCCAAGCGGCCACGAGGCGAGCGCGGCGCCAAGACGGTCTGGCCCATTCGCAATGCCTGGGATCGTTCGACTGAGAATCTCTATTCCGCCTGGATCCAGATGCTTTTCGATGCGCCCATTGAAGAGGACCTGTCTTGGAAGGCCATGGGTGAGGTCCTACACGATGAATCGAGGAACGTTTTGTTCAACCATCTCGGCCATCGCGAGGATCAAACCCGCGCCACAATACGTCCCGACTGCGCTGACCTTCCGTACTTCCTGCGCGCTTACTTCGCCTTCAAGATGGGCCTACCTTTCGGCTACGCGAAATGCACGCGCGGCGACGGCGGCAAACCGCCCAGGTGCACCAAGTGGTGGAACATTGCAAACGAAGAGCCGGTCGTCACGAAATCGGTCCAGCGACGCCGGTCTTCGAGGTCTAGTCGGGCCTACCGCAGCGGGTCCGCCCCCACATCCCGGGTGAGTTACCGCGTGCCACCTAGACCAAAGGGGCTCGTTCCCGGGTTTGAGCACTACCTGAGAAGGACCATTGCTGACGGCGTACACTCAGGCAACGGCCGGACGGCTGCAGACGACGACAATACGGATTTCTATCCGGTCCCATTGACCCGCGAAGCCTTACGACCGGGTACGATCTATGCTGACCCATATGGGCATATCCTCATGCTCGTGAAGCGCGTGCCGCAAACAGACGATAGTGCGGGCGTCTTCTTGGCCGTCGACGGTCAACCAGACGGGACGGTCGCTCGCAAACGATTTTGGCGCGGCAACTTTCTCTTCGCGCAAGACCCAGCACTCGGAGGCGCGGGATTTAAACGCATCCGGCCCATCGAGAAATCGAGCAACGGGTCGCTGCGCCGGCTGACGAATGCACAGATCAAAGACCATCCCGACTATGGCGACTTCTCGCTTGAGCAGGCCGAGATAGATGTAGAGACATTCTACGATCGCATGGATGACGTGATGTCGCCCGCGCCGCTTGATCCGATAAAGGCCATGACTGCGGCAGTCACTGCTCTCGAGGAGCAGGTGAACGCTCGCGTAAACTCCGTTGAGAATGGACGGAATTTCCTGGCAGGCAATCGGGGAACAGTCGCCATGCCAAAGGGCTATTCGATCTTCGAAACATCCGGACCGTGGGAGAACTTCGCGACGCCGTCGCGTGACTTGCGACTCCTGATTGCCATGGATGTGGTGCGCAAATATCCGCAGCGTGTTGCTAGGCGCCCCGAGCGCTACGCGATGCCGCACGGTAAGACGCCCGAGGAGGTCAAGGCAGAACTCGAGGAGGTACTTTTCACCGAACTCGAGAAACGCAAATTCTCCTACAAGCGCAGCGATGGGTCTTCTTGGACGCTCTCACTCGACGATTTGCTTGTCCGCATTCTCGACCTCGAGATGGCCTACAATATCAATGACTGCGCCGAGGTTCGCTGGGGAGCACTTGAGGGAAGCGAGGAAGCGGCCACGTGCAAACGTCGCGCGCCGAAGTCTCAGCGGCGAATCATGGCGAATGACTACCGCCCCTGGTTCAACGAGCGTCGCCGCCCACCCCGCGGCTGAGTCACATCTACTTGAAACCGATGACGTAGGTGGGCGTCTGCCGCAAAAGGCGAAGACGCTCTTCTCACATTTACCCGCGCTGCTAGGGTCAACAACAACGGTGGGAGGAGCAAACTATGAAGCTAGCGACGAGCCGAATTCGCAACAATCTCATCTTTGGCGCGATTGCTCTATTGCCTCTGCTGATTATCGCCTTCGCCTTCTATAAGGTGCACGGCGTCACAAAGAAGGCGGCAACCGCCATCGCGCCTGTCCTGGGCGACAGCGCATTGTATGGCACCGGTGTCATACTCCTGATGACGGTGCTCAGCCTTCTGTTGCTGTGCTTTGTCCTCGGAGCGCTCGTAACGTCGAGATTCGGCGCCAGCATTTTCAATAAGGTTCAGTCGGCCTTTGGACACGTCATACCCGGCTACGACGTTGTAACGAATCTGATGCGTGGCGTCGCAGGTGGCAAGAACGCATACCCGCCTGTCCTCGTCTCGTTGTTCGCGCCAGGGTCTTCCGTCCTGGGCTTTGTCATGGAAGATAACGGCGGCCCCTGCCTAACAGTCTTCGTCCCAAGCACCCCGGTCGCCACTGTCGGTACTTTGCATATAATTGAGCGCGATCGCGTGCAGATGCTGAACGTATCCAGCAAGGATGCCGCGGAATGCGTTACTCAATGGGGCATTGGCATGACCGCGTTGCTTGAGCCTGCGCAGTCCACCAAGCCGACAACATAGGTGTGCCCTGAGAGTTAACGAAGAAACGGAGCCTGAAAGTGCAACGCGACACTGTGCTATTCGACATCAACGAAACGGTCTTGGACCTTTCGCCACTCAAGCCGAAATTCGAAACAGCACTCGGAGATCGAAACCTGGTCTCTACATGGTTCGCCATGTTGCTTCATGCCTCCACCGTCTGCGCTCTGACGGGCGTGAAGACGAGCTTCGCAGAACTGGCAGGCGTCGTATTGGGCCGGCTCGCGGCTCTCAATGGCCGGGCATTGTCGCAGTCCGAGCGAAGCAACGTTCTCGGAACCTTTAGCAGCCTTGCGCCGCACCCGGACGTGCAGCCGGCGTTGAAAAGTCTGCAGTCACACGGCTACCGCACCGTTGCCTTCTCGAATTCATCGCGCGACTTGCTTGCGAAGCAGATCGGGAATTCTGGACTCGCCCCATATTTCGATTTTGTCCTCTCGGTAGAGGACACCGGTAGCTTCAAACCGGACATCAAAGTCTACGAGTTTGCTGCTGCGCAGTTAGATCGGCAAATTAGTGACCTTCGGCTCGTTGCCGCGCATGACTGGGACACCCATGGCGCCATGACGGCTGGCATGCAAGGGGCCTTTCTTGATCGCGATGGCGCGCCCTACAATCCGCTTTATAGAAGACCGGACCTA
>NZ_JBZMXT010000004.1:0-80288 GCF_058506495.1 Methyloceanibacter sp.
AGCCCGTAATTGAGTGCGATCGGCACAATAAAAAGGGCAACGCTGAGGAGGAAGAGCCGCATCAGCTTGTTGGCCTTGCGCGTCATAACGGGTTCGTTCATCGGGCTCACTTTGATATTCGCCGGGACTTATAGGCTTGCTGTCTAGTATCATGAAGCGTATCGGGTCTGTTGGCTTGTTTATTCCTGTGGCGGCGACTTGTCAGACCGTCATGACCACGCTTCGAATCAATCTACGCTAGAAGCCGCCTTGCCATCACACCGGGCCTGCCTATAATCGCGCGCTTTCCGCATCCACCTTCGGGCGGTTTTTTGATTGGCGAAAGCATGAGCGAGGAAAAACCCTCGGTTGGCGTGATCATGGGAAGCCGGTCCGATTGGGCCACCCTGAAAGCTGCCACGAAAATCCTAGATACACTCGATGTGCCCTACGAGACAAAGGTCGTCTCGGCGCACCGCACACCGCAACGGCTTTACGAGTATGCGACGGGTGCGCGTGGTCGTGGACTCAAGGTGATCATTGCGGGCGCTGGCGGCGCTGCACATTTGCCTGGCATGGCCGCCTCGATGACAACGCTGCCAGTGCTCGGCGTGCCGGTCGAAAGCAAATCCTTGAAGGGGCTCGACAGCCTGCTCTCGATTGCGCAAATGCCGGGCGGCGTCCCAGTCGGCACCCTCGCTATAGGTAAAGCGGGCGCCACGAACGCCGGGCTGCTTGCCGCGAGTATCCTGTCGGTTTCCGATGCCGCCTTGGCATCGCGTTTGGAGGCATGGCGCAGCGCGCAGACCGATGCGGTCGCCGAGACCGTCGAAGAGGATGACTGACGCACCGCTGCCTCCCGGCAGCATGATCGGCATCTTGGGCGGCGGTCAGCTCGGTCGCATGTTGTCGGTCGCGGCGAGCCGGCTCGGGCTCAAGAGCCATGTCTTCAACGACACTCCCGATGCGCCGGCCTTTCAGGTAGCCGCAAGGACCAGCGTGGGGGACTATGACGATCTCGACGCCGTCGCGCGCTTCGCCGAGCAAGTGGACGTCGTGACGTGTGAATTCGAGAACGTCCCCGCCGCAACGCTCGAGGCTGCCGGCGCGGCAGCGCCCGTCTTCCCGCCCGTGAAGTCCTTTGAAATTGCACAGGACCGGCTCAACGAAAAAGATTTTGTCAGCGGCCTCGGTATTCCCGTCGCGCCCTACGCAAACATCGAGACTCTCGCCGATCTCAAGGAATCCATCCTACGCATACCACCACCTGCCCTCCTGAAGACGCGCAGGTTCGGGTATGACGGCAAAGGACAGACCCGAATACTCACGCTATGCAGCGCCGAGAGCGCCTGGGAAGCGATTGGTGAAGCGCCCGCGATCCTTGAGGGCATGGTCACTTTCGAACGCGAGATCTCCGTCGTAACGGTGCGCGGTCGAGACGGTACCGTGCGCTTCTATGACGTCGTCGAAAACGTTCACAAAGACGGAATTCTCGACACGAGCCAGGTCCCCGCGAACGTGACGACCGCACTCGGGGCGGAGGCACGAGCGATCGCCGGCAAGATCGCCGGGGCGCTGGGGCACGTGGGCGTCGTCACCGTCGAGATGTTTCAAACCGGCGGCGCTGAACCTGCTCTTGCTGTGAACGAGATCGCTCCGCGGGTCCACAACTCTGGCCACTGGACCCTCGATGCCTGTCTCATCAGCCAGTTCGAGAACCACATCCGGGCCATTTGTGGCTGGGAACTTGGCGATGTGAGCCGCCACAGCGACGCCGTGATGACCAACCTGATCGGCAGTGATGTTGAAGATTGGCGCAAGTACGCGGCCGAACCTGGAACTGCCGTGCATCTATACGGCAAAGCCGAAGCGCGACCGGGACGCAAGATGGGCCACATCAATAGGGTTTCCCCTAAAACCTAGGCATCAAGAGCCTGTTCGCGCTCTGGACAACCAGCTGCATGTTTGCTAGAGCACGCTCGGATGCGTGGATCTGGTGTTCCGCAAATGGTCACCAAATTTGCGCGCCAATCCCAAAACCAACGCTGAATTGGAGTTTGAGACGCGTGCAAGTCGTCGTCCGCGATAACAATGTCGATCAGGCCCTTCGGGCACTGAAAAAGAAAATGCAGCGCGAAGGCATCTTCCGCGAGATGAAGCTCCGTAACTATTACGAGAAGCCCTCCGAGAAGCGTGCCCGCGAAAAGGCTGAGGCCATCCGGCGCGCACGGAAACTCGCCCGCAAGAAAGCCCAGCGCGAGTCTGGCGTAGGCGGACGCCCACGCGGCCGCCGCTAAGCCCTACCTCTTAGCTAAGCCCTACCTCTTAGAAGTGCTACGCTTGCCACGAGCCGGGAAGACCCTTCCCGGCTTTGTCGTGCCTTTTGTCCCGCTATTCGACCGGTCTAGTCGGATCCGGCACTAATCAGGAACGCGACTAACGCTCCGCCGCTGCCGCTGCCGGGACTTCCATGAAACGCCCAGCGCCTGGCACACGCTGGCGCTCGGTTGTCGGCACGGCGTCCGTATCGAGGCGAACCAGGAATTCGTGCACACGCGACCACGCACCGTGTTCGAAAAGATCGTTGTGCCCCGCCCGCGGCACGACCGTCAGCGTTTTCGGCTCTTTGGCCGCGTGAAACACGTGACGTGCCATATCCAGAGGAATAACCGCATCGCGACCGCCATGGACAATAAAGAGAGGCAAGCTGACGACATCGATCCGATCAATCGTGCGGTATTGGTCGACCATGATCTGCTTTAGTGGCAGCAGCGGCCAGGCCAGCTTGCCCACATCGACGACCGACGTGAACGGCGATTCGAGAACGAGCGCCGCAGCTTCGCGCTGCTGGCAAAGCTGTGTTGCCACACCGGTACCAAGCGACTCGCCATAAAGGACGATATCGCGGGGCCGCACGCCAAAGCCGCGCAGCGTATCGTATGCGCTCACAGCGTCTCTCACGAGACGCTTTTCCCTAGGCCGGCTCGCCGAGCCGCCATAGCCTCGATAGTTGACGATGAAAACGCCATAGCCATCTGCGGTAATGGCTTTGAGCTTGCCCGCGCGATCAGCCACGCTGCCACTATTGCCAGGGAAGTACAGAAGCGTCTGCTTGCCCTTTTCAGCCGGGCGATACCAAGCGACCAGCTTTTTGCCGTCTGTCGACTTGAAGACAATTTCTTCGACACCAGCAATCCCCGCCTCGCGAGGATCGACCCGCCTACGGTCTGGCACATAGAGGAAGTACCGATGAAGCAGCCGCGCAGCGATGCAAAAAAGCGCGAATATTATAAATAGAGCGAGAATAATGTTGAGCATGAGCTCGCCTGCGCCTCTTTTATATTTGTTGTTTTAGGATCCAAAGAAATATAGACCATGTATGAATGGCGCCTGGACAGACCACTCAATTGACCAAACACTGAGGCTGTTTCTCAATCTCAGGGTTTATACCTGCCTAATGACGATCTAAGCTCTCGCAACCTCAAATTAACATTCACAACCGGAAATAAGTTGACCCCGGCTGGATGGTTCGGGCTTTGCGAGAGTCAATGGGTGACGGTCATGAAGCGCACGACGTCCGCGGCAAGAAGCAGCGGAGTAAAGGACGATTGAAGCCGCAAAGTGGGCGAATCCAGTCCCGAGCCTGACAATTTTTCGTTCCAATTGAGACGGTTAAGGCGCAGGAAGGGCTTGGCACAGAGGCCGGATGGCGCCTGCGCGCCTGGCGAGGCAGACACGAGAGGCAAATCCGCTGAGTGGGCTCGGGAGAGGCTGCTAGAGCGCCTTAGCGATTTCTTCGGTCATCTTCTTTGCGTCGCCCAGCACCATCATCGTGTTGTCTTTGTAGAAGACAGGATTGTCGATGCCGGCATAGCCCGAGGCCAACGAGCGCTTGTTGAAGAGAACGGTCCCCGATTTCCAGACTTGCAGCACGGGCATGCCGTAAATGGGGGACGACGGATCGTCTTCCGCCGCAGGGTTCACCACGTCGTTCGCGCCAATGATGTAAACCACGTCGGTCTGAGCGAACTCCGAATTGATGTCTTCAAGCTCGAACACTTCGTCATAGGGCACGTTGGCTTCGGCAAGAAGCACGTTCATGTGTCCGGGCATGCGGCCTGCCACCGGGTGGATAGCGTATTTGACTTCCACACCCGCTTCTTTCAGCCCATCGGCCATCTCCCGCAACGCGTGCTGCGCTTGAGCAACGGCCATGCCGTAGCCCGGCACGATGATGACCTTCTCAGCGTTCTTCATGAGGAAGGCCGCGTCTTCGGCGGAGCCCAACTTCACAGGCTTCTGTTCGCCATCGCCAGCCGGGCCCGCGGTCTCGCCACCAAAGCCGCCCAGAATGACGCTGATGAAGGACCGGTTCATGCCCTTACACATGATGTAGGACAGGATCGCGCCTGAAGAGCCAACAAGGGCACCTGTGATGATCAGCGCTGTGTTGCCAAGCGTGAAGCCGATGCCTGCGGCCGCCCAGCCCGAATATGAGTTGAGCATGGAGATCACGACCGGCATATCGGCGCCACCAATGGGAATGATGATCAGCACGCCCAGAAGAAGCGATATTGCGACAATGGCCCAGAAGAAGAACGGCGTCTGCTGTTGGCAGAACAAAACGATGCAGACAACCAGAGCGACACCCAGGCCAATGTTGATGAGATGCCGCGCGGGCAGCGTGATGGGAGCACCAGACATGCGGCCCGACAGCTTGGCAAAGGCAATTACCGACCCGGTAAACGTTATGGCGCCAATGGCCGCGCCGAGGGACATCTCCACAAGGCTGGCGACGCGAATGTCGCCGGGTACGCCAATATCGAATGCCGCGGGGGCGTAATAGGCCGCAGCGGCAACCAGCACCGCCGCCATACCGACTAGCGAGTGGAAGGCGGCGACCAATTCAGGCATCGCAGTCATGGGGATCCGGCGCGCGATGACGGCGCCGATGGTCCCGCCGATGGCAATGCCGCCGACGATCATGAGCCAGGACAGGCCGGAGTCAGGACGTGCCACAGCCAGCGTCGTCGCCACGGCAATGGCCATACCGGCCATGCCCATGTAGTTGCCTTGGCGCGAGGTCTCGGGCGAAGACAGTCCGCGCAGCGCAAGGATGAAGAGGACGCCCGAGACAAGATAGAGCAGTGCGACGAGTTCGGAGGACATGGTCTACGATCCCCCTAGCGGTCTTTACGCCGGTACATGGCGAGCATGCGTTGCGTCACCAAGAAACCGCCGAAGATATTGACCGAGGCGAGGACCAGAGCCACGAAGCCCAGGATTTTCGCTATCCAATTGCCTGAGGATGCAACGGCATCTCCCGCCTCGACTGCCACCGCGAGCAGCGCGCCGACCACAATCACCGAGGAGACTGCGTTGGTCACCGACATGAGAGGCGTATGCAGCGCCGGTGTCACGCTCCAGACGACGTAGTAGCCGACGAAGACCGCCAGCACGAAAATCGAGAAGTGGGACATGAAGTCATGGCCGCCCTCTTCCGAGCCTCCCGCGGCATACGCGGAACCCATCCAAAGTGCGTCGTTAGCAAGGGCCATTGCGGCAACGATGATCCCTATGAGAAGGGTACGTTTCGTCATGATGTTTTCCCTCCGGCGACGCTCTCGTTCACGATCGCACCATCACGGGCGATCGCCGTACCGACGGCCAGTTCGTCTTCCCAATCGATGGCAAGCTCTTTGGTTTCTTTGTCGATGAACGGCTCGATGAATGCCTGAAGATTGCGCGCATACAGGCTCGAGGCGTTTACAGGCACCTGACCAGGTAGGTTCAACTGACCGAAAATGCGCACGCCTTGGTGCTCGGCAACTTCGCCAGGCCTGGTCAATTCTGCGTTCCCTCCCCGCTCCGCGGCGAGATCGACGATGATGGATCCAGGCCGCATACTTTCGATCATCGCGGTGGAAATCAGCTTCGGCGCCGGCCGGCCCGGAATAAGGGCAGTCGTGATGACAATGTCCTGATTCTTGACGTGATCCGCGACAAGATCCGCCTGTTTCTTCTTGTACTCGTCGGACATTTCTTTGGCATACCCGCCGGAGGTCTCAGCCTGCTTGAACTCCTCGTCCTCCACGGCGATGAACTTCGCGCCGAGCGACTCGACTTGTTCTTTTGCGGCGGGCCGCACATCCGTTGCGGACACGATCGCGCCGAGGCGCCGGGCGGTAGCGATAGCCTGTAGCCCGGCGACGCCGGCTCCCATTACGAAGACGCGGGCGGCAGGGACCGTGCCCGCCGCGGTCATCATCATCGGCAAAGCCCGCTCGAACGCCGCTGAAGCGTCGACCACCGCTTTATAGCCCGCGAGGTTCGACTGCGAGGAAAGCACATCCATGCTTTGCGCACGCGTAATCCGCGGCATCAGCTCCATGGCGAACAGCGAGACCCCGGTCTTAGCAAGCGCTTCAAGTCCGGGTACGTCAGAAAATGGGTCCAGCATGCCGATTAAGGCCGCGCCCTTTTTCATGCCCTTGGCGAGCTCAAGGCTTGGACGCCGGACGGTGAAAACCACGTCCGCATTCGCAACGGCGTCCGCATCGCTCTTTGCGATCGAGGCGCCTGCTTCCGTGTAATCGTTGTCGGTAAAGTGAGATCGAAGGCCCGCACCAGACCGCACGGAGACCTTGGCGCCAGCTTTCACCAGCTTCTTCACGGTCTCGGGGGTAATGCCGATCCGAGGCTCATCAGAGCCCTCCGCGGGTACGCCAATAGCAATCATCTCGGGTCCCTTTGCTGCGAGCGTACCGATCCGAGAGAGATGATCCGCCAAACGCTTTCGGGTTCTAGAAGGCGGGAGGTCAGGCGTCCCCCCAAAGCCGTCTGCCTGAACTTACGTAAGGAAGAGAGCCATGCCGGCAACGATCACCAGACAGACAACCGTGCCCCACAGAAACAGCCCACAGAAGAGCTTGTAGGTGCCGACATGCTCGGCGTAGTCCATGTCCGGGTGCCCTTCTTTGGGATCAATCTGCATTACGCCCTCCCCCTCAAACCTATTGTTGCATGGCGGTTACGACCCGCCACTTCGCGATCGCGTCGCAGTCTCGGGAAATAGCAGACTACGGGGCCTGCCGCAATAATTCCTCAATTGGCTCGAGTGGTCGGCGCCCTAGTCCAATAGTACAACCATGTGCCCGTCGGGATCCCGGATGACTGCGCCGTTCGCACCGTTCCCAAGAGCAACGAGACCGTGTGACACGAACGCTGTGCCAGCCGACCGGTTAGACGAAGAAGACGACATTGGCCTTGGCGCTCAGCAACGTCGCAATCCACTCCGGCGCTGCCTTGCCTCCAACACTCTGCTTCTTGAAGCTGGAGAAGCCGGACCGGGGTTGATGCGTGACACCCTCGTCGTCCGCCCAGACATGCCAATAGGACAGTTACGGGGGGCCGCTGCCGTCCAACGAAACCTTGTTGCCGTTTAAATCCATTACGCTCACTCCCGATCAAGGCCTGCATATAACGGCGCAGTTTGTCCAAGCGTCGTCGACTTCTCGATCTCTTTCTCGGCTGTTTGAAATATACCGCTGGCAAGCATCACGAACATCAAGCCACCGACGAGCCCGAAATCCTTAAACAAGTCCCAGACATGGGGATAGCCCTCGCTGTCGGACGACCAGAAGCGCGGAGAGGCCCAGAAGTTATGGAACAATAACGCCGAAACGGCGCAGTAGCCGGCCAGAACGAATGCCGCCATGCCATCATAGAACCCGACAACGATCATCGGCGGCATTAGCAGCTCGACTGCCATGGCCGGATAAAGGAGCGCAGTACCACCCGGGAGCCAACTTGAGGACGCCTGCTTTACTGCCGCCTCATGATTGATGATCTTGTCGATGAAGCTAAACGGCGTCGCTTGCGAAGCCTCGTGCAAGAAGGGGGAGATCACAACCCTGCTAGAGGATTTGTTTGTTAGGAGCTTGCCTCGACTTCACCCGCGTCGGGGATCGGCACGCCCGCGCGCGCGAAGGCATCTTGCTGGCGCCTGGCAACAACGGCGACATCAACGCCGCCGAGAGCCTCGTCGAACAGGTTGTGGAAGTTTAGCTCCGCACCAAGATGCAAGAATACACCACCAAGCCCGATCGCCGCGCGGTCCATAAAGACGAACTCGCGTGGGATCGTGACAGGCCCCTTTTCGCGGAGGGCCTTATGGACCTGAAAGGCTTCTTTACGCCCATACATGCCGGGATCAATGTCATCTGCGATCGTGCGCACGCGATCATCGAGCATGGGACCGTAAATGAATCGCGCCCAGATGTTTAGAACATCGATCAGTTCGTCGGACAAACCTACAAAGCCCCACGTCTCGTAGGCATGAACAACCAGATCCCGGTCGTCGCGCAGAAGACCATTGTAGAGATCGATGACGCCTTGAATGAATTTGGGCGGGAAGGCGCGCATGCATCCATAGTCAAGCAGGTTGATGCCGGCGGCTTTCCCCGCATCGTCCTCAAACACCGTGTAGTTACCCAAATGCGGATCGCCATGGATGACCCCATAGTGACTGAAGGGATGCCACCAAGCCCGGAACATGGCGCGCGCAATCTCATTGCGCTCATTAAGTGGCCGCCCCTTGTACTCGAGGAGTTTTCGTCCATCGAGCCAGGTCATCGTAAGTACACGATCGGTCGAAAGCCCCGACAAGACATCGGGAACTCGCACATACGCATCGTCTGAGAAAATCTCACCGTAGAGGCGCGTCATGCCAGCCTCGCGCTGGTAATCAAGCTCCTCACGTAATCGCGCCGAGAGTTCTTTCAGCACCTCCGAGGTCTCGACTGCGGGTCGCATGCGCCGATGCACCGAGAAGAGCATGCCGAGTTGCACCAGATCGGCTTCCACCGCAGAGCGCATATCCGGGTACTGCAACTTGACCGCAAGGTCTCTGCCGTCATGGGCAATCGCCCGATGGACCTGCCCCAGGGAGGCCGACGCTGCGGCTTCGTAGTCGAAACTCGCGAACTTGCTTTCCCAGTCTGGTCCTAGCTCCGCCGCCATACGGCGCCTGACAAAGCCACGGCCCATGGGCGGCGCGTGGGTCTGCAGTTTACCAAGCGCCTCGGCGTATTCGGGCGGCAGCGCGTCTGGGATTGTCGCGAGCAACTGGGCCACCTTCATAATCGGGCCCTTTAGGCCGCCCAGAGCCATCGCGAGCGCCGCGGCCTCTTTTTCGGTCTCGGAATCAAGTCCGAACAAGCGTCGCCCGGCTATGCGAGCTGCAACACCGCCAACATTGGCACTCACCTTGCTGTAGCGCATCGCACGAGCGCTGAAACGGTTTTTCTCGCGATCAGTCGTCTCGGAATGACCCTTTGGGGCAGCACTGGGCCCGTTGGACAAGTCGTTCATGGACTTCCTTGCTTTTCACGTGCAGGTAAGACATCTCACATATAGGACGCGAATCCGGGCGCGCGATAGCTGAACTTCAGAACTTCTCTTCCAGAGCGCGATTTTCATCGCTAGGCAAAAAACTGCTTCACGCCGCCACTATATTGGGCTGCCTGTTCGCATCCGCGGCACTTGTTGCTGGCGTTATGGCCGAGGAGCATCCGGCACTCGACATCGTAAACAATGGTCTCCCCCTCCTAGCGATAGGACTGAAAGTTCTCTTGTTGGTGAGCCTCGCGTTGCGCAACCGTATGCTGATCATTGCGACTGTAAGCCTTCTGGCGATAGGGCTGGCCGTCCTAATCCCAAACCTGGCTGGCGCCGCCTCAAGCGCCCCGGAGAATGCCGAGCGGTTCTTGCGCGTAGCGACATTCAATGTCTGGGATCAAGGCAATATCCGCGCTAAGGAGGTCGAATCGTTTTCGCGGAGATCAATGCCGATGTCATAGTCTCGGAAGAGGTCGGCTCTCGGCACGAGAAGCTCCTGGTGCATCTGCGTCGGGCGTATCCGCAACAGGCGGGCGAGGGAGGCCTCGGTATCCTGTCGAAACACCCGGTCGTGGACAAGGGATGGCTCGACGGTTCACACGAACTCTGCAGGTTATCACCGACCGGAAAATGGGCGCGGGTCGATGTAGACGGTCGGAAGATTGACATCGTCGGGGTCCATATGCGCCGTCCCTTTTTCCCGAACCTGCAGAAGTCAGGCTTCGACAAGCTCAGACGTTTCATGACAACCGTGACAGAGCCTGTGATTGTTGCGGGCGACTTTAATGCCGCCCCTTGGACGCAGAAGCTTCACGCACCCCTGTCCACCACCGGCGTGAAGAGGCTCAATACCGTCAAGCCAAGCTGGCCTGCACAATGGCGGAACCTGGAGCTCCTACCAATCCTGCCGATTGACAACATCCTGGTTTCAAAACACCTGTCGAAAATCGATCTTCGGGTTGGTCCGAGGCTGGGGTCCGATCATCTACCTGTGATCGCCGATATTGCGTTGGTCGAATAGCATACGGTTCGCCAGAAGGCGCATCCAAGCGCCGTGACTTGTGAAACGATGGCAGTACGGAGATCTGCGCGCGGCACCAAAGCGCTGAGCGTTTAGCCTTAGCCTTTGACGAACCGGTCCAGCGCTTCGCGATAGGAGCGCATAGCATCACGGGCAACTTCGATCTCGGCATCAAGCGCATCTGAGTCGGGGGATCTTGGCTGCGGTTTGGAACGCCGCGACGACGCAATCAACAGCGTCAGCACAACCACCGGCGTCAGAAAGTCAGTTAAGAGGATGGGACCTGCATTGCCGGGCGTAAGGTTGTCATAAGCCATGATGTCGTGGACATGACCGATACCTGCGCCAACCAAAAAACAAGAGGCTGCGATCGCCACCGCAACCCTCGCGTAGAATGTTGTAAAGGCCGCATAGAAACTCGCGAGGCCAATTCCGAGATTGGCGTAGCCCACTTCGAACTGAAACGGACTCGGGGGCCAGCCGATGGCTTCCGCCGCCCGAACGGGAAACAGCACATGGCCGAAAAAGGCCCAGAGTCCCAGCAGCCCCAGCGGAAAGATAAAGATGTAGCGCAAGGCCCGATGAAGAATGAACGCGCGTGGCAGGGGACGCGGACCGCGGGCAAGTGCGATTCCCCAACAGGTCAGCGCTGCAACCCATGCAACCAGTGGGATCAGCGCAACCTGACTCATACCTCCTAGGCCTCCGTATCTGCCGCCCGATCCATCTCTTCGAGCTCATCGATGAAGCCCTCGATCATCTTCAGGCCCATGGACCAGAAATGAGGCTCCGATGCATCAAGACCGAACGGCTTCAAAAGTTCCCCATGGTGCTTCGTTCCGCCTGCGGACAGCATCTCCAGATATCGCTCGGCGAAACCAGCATCGGCGTTTTCGTAGACAGCGTAGAGTGAATTGACGAGACAGTCACCGAACGCATACGCGTAAACGTAGAAGGGCGCGTGAATGAAGTGAGGGATGTAGGACCAGAAGGTCTCATATTCCGGCTTCAATTCGATGGCGGGGCCCAAGCTCTCGCGCTGAACGTCCATCCAAATTTCGCCAAGCCGATCGCTCGTCAGTTCTCCATCACGCCGCTCGATATGGACTTGCCGCTCAAAGCAATAAAAGGCGATCTGTCGAACGACCGTGTTGAGCATATCCTCAACTTTGGCCGCCAGGAGTGCCTTGCGTTCACGTGGGCTCGGCGCCTGATCGAGTAGCTTCCGAAACGTCAGCATCTCCCCGAAAACGCTTGCCGTCTCCGCCAATGTGAGCGGCGTTGGTGCCATAAGCGCACCTTGTTTGCCTGCAAGTACTTGATGCACCCCATGGCCAAGCTCATGGGCAAGCGTCATCACGTCTCGCGGCTTGCCCTGATAGTTGAGAAGGACGTATGGGTGTGCACTCGGTACGGTGGGATGCGAAAAGGCGCCCTGCTGTTTGCCTTCACGCACCGGCGCGTCGATCCAGCCGTCCGTGAAGAAGCGTTCGGCGATTTTAGACATGCGAGGAGAAAAGTCGCCGTAGGCGGTGAGGACCGTGTCACGTGCCTCGTCCCAGTCGATAACCTGCTTTGGCTCGTCGGGCAGGGGCGCGTTCCGATCCCAGTACTTTAAGGCATCCATTCCGAGCCACCGCGCCTTCATCGCATAGTAGCGGTGCGACAGCTTGGGATAGGCATCGCGCACGGCGGCAACCAGCGCATCGACGACGTCCCGCTCGACGCGGTTAGCGAGATGCCGGCTGTCGGCTACGTCTTCAAAGCCACGCCAGCGATCCGAGATTTCCTTGTCTTTGGCCAGCGTGTTCGTAATCAGCGTGAAGAGACGGCTATTGTCTTTGAAGACTTTCGCGAGCGCTTTGGCTGCATGTTTCCGACGCTTCTCGCTCGGATCGAGGAGGAGGTTTAAGGTCGGCTCCAGGGTCAGCTCTTCACCATCCACGTTGAAACGCAGATTGGCTATCGTCTCATTGAAGAGACGATCCCAGGCCCCTCGTCCGGTAACGGCCTTTTCATGGAAGAGCTGCTCCAGCTTGTCCTCGAGTTGATAAGGTTTCTCTTTCCGAAGATCCTCGACCCAAGGGCGGTAGTGCCCGAACGCCGGCGTGGCAAATGCCGCCTCGATGGCAGCGTCGTCGAGCCGATTCAATTCGAGCGGGAAGAAGAGAAGCTTCGAGGAGATCGCCGTAATCGTCTCCTGAATGTCTCCGTAGAATTTCTGTCGGCGCGGGTCTGTGGTATTCGCCGCGTAGAGCAGGCTTGCATAAGAGGCGACACGCCCGAGCACGTCACTCAACGCCTCGAAGCTGCGCACCGCCTCGGCGAGAGCCTCGCCACCTGCGCCGCTATCTAACAGCTCCTCCAGCTTGCCAGCATACCGTTCATGCATCGCCTCCGCATCCTGCCTCGCCTTTTCCAGATCGGCCTTGAGAGCGGGCGCTTCGGGAGCGTCGTATAGATCGCCGAGATTCCATTCCGGAAGGTCGCCGAGCGCGGCGCCCTGTGCCGATTTGGCGCCGGCCTTTTCGAGCGCCGCGTTCGAATAGGCTGCTGGTGACAAAGAAAGCGGAGCGGGAGCAAAACGGTGGGGCAACATGAGACGCGATAGTCCTCCATGGTGGGGTGCGAATCGTCGCTGAATGGATCCGCCAACTCTCGAATTACGAGATTTCCTCTCGAATAGATTGGTTGGAGCAGGCCCTCCCCGCAAGGGCTGAAGATCGCTTTGTTGTGGCACGCAAAATTACTTATTCGCAACAGTTTCCCCAAAATCGAACTCCAATAAAGGACATGTTTACCCTTCGAGCGCACTGTTTTGGCACAGCAGGACTTGCGCCGGCTCAAAAGTATCGGCCTTCGCGACACCTGCTTCTGTGTTTGTTTGCGTAACCAGTGAGTTTTGCGTCATGCCCAAGTGCGTCTTGATCGTCGACGACGATCCTACTCATCGCCGAACTCTTGAAGAGACTACGCGCCGGTTCGGCTACGAGGTTCGGTCGGCCGACAGCGGCGACGCCGCGCTCGCAGCGCTGCAGGCCGGAAACGCCGGAGAGATTGCCCTCGTTCTTCTTGACCTCGTGATGCCCGGCACCGACGGCATGGCCGTTCTCGCCGCTATGCGCTCTCTCTCCAAGAGACCGCCGGTTATCGTGCAAACCGCCAACGGCAGCATTGACGCCGCCATTGGCGCCATGCGGGCGGGGGCCGTTGATTTCGTCGTCAAGCCGGTCAGCCCGGAACGACTGGAAGTCTCGATCAAGAACGCGCTTAGAATTGAAGCGCTTGCAGGTGAGATCAGCCGCATGAAGGCGACCGCTAAGGGCAAGCTTGGCTTCTCCGATCTGATCACCGCCAGCGATACGATGGAACGCGTCATCGAGATCGGTCAGCGCGCAGCCTCGTCGAATATCCCTGTCCTTATCGAAGGCGAGTCCGGAACCGGAAAAGAACTTATTGCTCGGGCCATCCAAGGAGAAAGTGCCCGAAAGGCCAAGCCCTTCGTGACGGTGAACTGCGGTGCTATCCCTGCGAATCTCGTGGAGAGCATACTTTTCGGCCACGAGCGCGGCTCATTCACCGGCGCAACTGAAAAGCGCGTCGGCAAATTTGTTGAAGCAGACGGTGGAACGTTGTTTCTCGACGAGATCGGTGAATTGCCGCTCGATGCACAGGTTAAACTGCTTCGTGCCTTGCAGGACGGCGAGATTGATCCTGTCGGTGGCAAACAACCGGTGAAGGTCGATATCCGGCTGATCTCCGCCACGAACCAAGATCTTATCAAGCTAGTGCAACAAGGCCGCTTTCGCGAAGATCTGTACTACCGCCTAAACGTCTTCCCGATTTGGGTTCCACCCTTACGCGAGCGGCTTGCCGATATTCTAGAGCTTGTCCGCTACTTCGCCGCGCGCTTCGCTGCGGAAGAAGGCAAACGCATCGATGGAGTTGAGGCGGATGCCGAAGCGATGCTCAAGCGCTATAGCTGGCCGGGCAATATCCGCCAGCTCGAGAACACCGTGTTCCGCGCCGTTGTGCTCGCCGACCGACAGACACTGACGGTCAGTGAATTCCCGCAGATCGCTGCGCATGTCGACGGATACGCGGTGACCGTGCCGCCCGCGCCGGCGCCGAAGGATCCCATGCCCCAAATCGATGGACCGGTCATGCTCGGCCAGTCCCCCGACACGCCCAAGACAATTAGCCTCGCGACACGTTCGGGCAAAGACTCCGTCGGCATCCCTGCCCTCAGTGCCAATGGCGATATTCGATCGCTAGAAGCTGTGGAAGCGGACATGATCAGGCTGGCGTTTGGACGCTATCGCGGCCGGATGACGGAGATTGCCAAGAGACTTGGCATCGGTCGGTCCACGCTCTACCGAAAAATGCGTGAGATTGGGCTCGAAGCGCGACCGAACTAGCTGAGCGCCCGGCGCAGCGAAAGCTCTTGCCGCCTCTACTGACGGCAAGGCGCACCTGAGCCGTGCCGCATCACAAGCACTCTGGGGTTAGCCCGCAGCGGACTGCGTGACCTCCAGCCGCCAAATAGTGCCGTCGTTCCCCTACGGTTAACGGAGCTCGTCGCATCTGCTTCGCGACGCCGTGCGCTCGCGAGCACGCAAGCCACTGAGAGCACTCGCCTTTCGCTGGTTAGAAATGGTTAACTACGCTCCGAAGAGCGCGTGGGCGGTTAAGGGCTTTGCCTTGTTTTTCGCCCATTCTATCTCGATACTGTTGCTTATTGGTCGCACTGGGGAACCGCGACCGTGGCACAGAATGGCCGCAAAGGCTTGGTGTCATTGGGTAAAGTCGGCTGCAAGCGCCGACGAGGGAAGACGGAAAGACGGGGATGCGCTTTCGGGGGAGTCACTTAGGCCGCACCATGCTGCGCGCTGCAATCGCGGCGATGGGCGCTACTGGCGTCATCGGTTTGGCAACTCTTGCCCACGCCGAAGACCGAACGCTCTCCATGTACATGATCCACACCAAGGAGACGATCAACGTCACCTACAAGCGTGATGGCGTGTGGGATGAAGAAGGGCTGGAGGAGATCAACCACTTTATGCGCGATTGGCGCGTCGACGAGTCCATTAAAATGGACCGGGAGCTGATCGATCTCATCTGGACATTGCACACTCGGCTCGGCTCACAGGAACCGATCCACCTGATTTCGGCCTATCGCAGCAAGAGAACGAACGATCGGCTCCGCCGCGCCGGTGGCGGCCAGGCACGGCGCAGCCAGCATACGCTAGGTAAGGCCGCCGACATTCATTTCCCGGACGTTCCGGTCAAGAAACTACGTGCCTCCGCCTTAATCCAAGAGATTGGCGGCGTGGGGTACTACCCGCGGTCGGGCATCCCGTTCGTGCATGTCGATGTCGGCAATGTGCGCACTTGGCCGCGCATGCCAAGGCTCGAACTCGCAGCACTATTCCCAGAAGGGAAGACAGCGTATGTGCCAAGCGACGGACGGCGCATCACCAAGAAAGACTATGAGCGCGCCGAAGCCAAAGGCATGGTTGACCATGTCCTGATCGCTCAGGCGCAAGGCATCGCACCGACTATGGTTGCTAGCCTGACACCACCGCCTACGCCAAACCCGGTTCGGGCGATTGCACAGCTTCCAGAACCGCCCGCCGTAATGCCGGTGGTCGCGTCCGCCGCTGATACTGAGTTCAAGCCAATGGCGCTCGCACCTGCCAATGCCGAAATACCGGAGCCGGAGAAGCCATCTGACCGCTTCGCGCTCGCTAGCCTCGGGGGGTCCCTCGCCTGGGCCCGTGAGACACTCCGGCCGACGCGGACTGCAGCGCCCAGCCAGCCTCAAGGTTCGCCGCAAGTCGAAGCCCTCGCCTCACCCGAAGCCCAGACGCCTGCTTACCAAAAAGCGAAGCCAGTCAATGCGCCCGCATTCGACGAGGAGCATCCCGACGAGTTGACCTACGTGCCTGTTGAGACCGCCAAGCTGATGTCGATTCCGTCGATCGCTCATGACCGTGAGATTGCGAGCTTGTCGGCACCTGAGCAGGGCAATGTCGACTATATGTTCCGTGACATGGATGGGCCGGCACACTTCACGCTTCGCCCGACGTCTGATTATCTCGGCCTAGCCAGCATTCAGACGTTGACAGGTCCTGCGGTGCCACGTGTCTATGCCAGCACGCGCAAGAAGGGGCCTGTGCAGCTGGCCAGCGCCAACTAGGGCATATCATCTCAGACATCTATTTGGCTGACAGCCGGTTGGTAGGCCGCAGACTCGATCAAGCGGCTTCCGACGCTTCTACATCCATACCAAGCGCGTGGAGATAGGTCGCGAGGACCATTTCTTCCTCCCGGCGCTTGTTGTCGTCCTGTTTTCTCAGGCTGATGAGCTTGCGAAGCGCCTTGACGTCGAATCCGTTGCCTTTGGCCTCTGCATAGACCTCTTTTAGATCCGCAGAGAGCGCTGCCTTCTCTTCCTCCAGCCGCTCGATACGCGATACGAAGGCACGAAGCTGATCTTTAGCGGATGTCTGAAGCTGCACGTTGATTTCCTCGAGGCGATTGTGATGGTTTAATGAAGACGCGAGCTTGGGGCCGAATCGGAACGAGCGGCAAGGCGCAAGACCCAGCTTTTCCCGCTTATCCAAAGCCCCAGGAAGGGTCTCATCATGGCCCGCCGATGAAGGCCCGCTCTTACAAGGGGAGATCTCCTCGTTTCTCAAGCGAGATAGGGCGAGCTCGGCTGGTGCGGCTACGAGCGATCGGTTTGGAACTTTGCTTTCCACTCGTCGTAGGGCATGCCGTAGACGATTCTTCGAGCCTCGTCCTTGCTGAGCGTGATGTTTCGCTCATCGGCCGCTTCTAAATACCAACGAGACAGACAGTTCCGGCAAAAGCCGGCAAGTTCCATGAGATCGATGTTTTGGACATCGGTCCGCTCTTGCAAATGCTCTACGAGGTGCCGGAACGCCGCAGCCTCGAGTTCTGTCTTTGTCTTTTCGTCCATCGCACACCTGCTTCTCAACTGCTCACATGGGATCCGTGATTCTCGATCCGATGCAATCCGTCCACCGACTGGAGCACGTCGGAAACGACGCGCGCAAGGTGCGCCGCCCATTCTGTTTGGCCTTCCTTCCCCAGGATCAAGTCCTGACGGACCTCGATCAACGCGTGTGCGAGACCGCGAGACGTGGCATGTCGGTAAAGCGTGTCACCCTTGAGCTGACCCGAATAGGGCACGTTGTCGCCAATGACCGCATCTGGGATCGTGGCGAGCTTCTCCAGTAGAGGCTTGGGAGCGCGAGGGTCTTTGTCCCAAAGAACAGACGCATGCCAGGGCCTCGGATGCCCTTTCCAAGCTTGAGTGAAACTGTGGATCGACAAGATCACCGGCGGCTTGCCCGCGTCGATTGCCGTGTCGATTGCCCTGCGAACGGCCGCGTCGTAAGGACGGTAGAAGCGATCGAGACGTTCCTCCCGCTGTTCGACGCTGAGCCTGACATTGCCGGGAATTACGAGCCCGTCGGCGACCTCCATAATGAGCGTCGGATCATCAAGGCCGCGATTTGGGTCGATGAGAAGTCGCGAGAACTGGCTGATGACTGCAGGTGCGCCCAACATTTCGGCAAGGGACTGGGTCACGCCCTCGGCGCCGAGATCGAATGCAATATGCCGGTGCAGATCCTCCGATCGCATGCCAAGTGTATGGAAATCCTCGGGAACCCGGTTCTGCGCATGATCGCAAAGGAGCAAAAGGCCGAGCTTTACATCCCCGTCAATGGTCCGGTATGGCTTGGTCAAATCTTCTTGTAACAAAGTATCCAGCCTAAGCTCCTCAAGCGGTGGGGCCCGACAACACGACAATCGGACCGCGACACATTTACCTCAAAGTTGGGCGGTGTTTTATAGACATTTGCTCCGCTTTATAATCGAGCCCTGCCAGTCAGAGAAATGCAACCTATTCGACGCTACTGTTTGGAGTTGGCTATGGGCCACTTCAGACCCCGAGATTGTGATGTTTGCTTGTAACGCCTCCAGAAATGCCACGCATGTGCGGTCCACCCTACGCCGCTGGTCAACCGCCACGATAGCGGCGCTGGGCTTCACGGTGCTCGGAATCCTATTGGGGCCCGGCATTTCACCTGCGAACGCCGATCTGAAGCTGTGCAACACGACCGCCAGCCGCGTTGGTGTCGCGATTGGCTATAAGGACACCGAGGGCTGGGCCAGCGAAGGCTGGTGGAACATTGCTTCCCACACCTGCGAAACACTTCTTAAGGGTGTACTGATAGGCCGCTACTACTATATCCACGCCGTGGATTATGACCGCGGCGGCGAATGGGCGGGCAATCTTTATATGTGTACGGACGACAAGTCGTTCACCATCCGCGGCACGGACGACTGCGAGAAGCGCGGGCACAAGCGTACGGGTTTCTTCGAAGTTGATACGGGTGAAGAGAGGGACTGGACCGTGCGCCTCACAGACCCAGAAGGCGAAGCAAAGAACCCATGAGGCGAACCCGCCGAGTCAAGATCGTTGCCACGCTCGGTCCTGCCTCCACCAGTGAAGAAACGATGCGGCGTCTGTTCGATGCAGGCGCTGATGTCTTTCGCGTAAACATGAGCCATGCGACCCACGACGGGTTGCGCGAAGTTCATGGGATTGTCCGCAAGCTTGAGTCCGAGTTTTCGCGGCCGATCGGAATCTTGGTCGATCTACAAGGACCGAAGCTGCGCATCGGTAAGATTGAGTCCGGGACGATACGCCTAACCAAGGGCGACATAGTGAGCTTCGTCCGGCGCGAAGACGTGGGCGGCTTGGGCCGCATTCATCTACCCCATCCGGAGATTTTCGAGTCCGTCGAAGCAGGACATACGATGCTGCTCGACGACGGGAAGCTCAAGCTCCATGTGGTCGAAGCGTCGGATGTGCGGATCGACGCTGAAGTGATGAATTCGGGCCTTCTCGGCAGCCGTAAGGGCATAAGCCTTCCCGATACGGTTCTGCCTTTCGGCGCTCTGACGGACAAGGACCGCGCAGACATCGAAGCCGCCAATGCCATTGGCATTCCGTGGCTCGCGCTGTCGTTTGTGCAACGTCCCGAGGATATTGAAGAAGCGCGCGAGCTGAGCCTCAATCGCACCGCCATTATGGCGAAGATCGAAAAGCCCACGGCTATTCACTACCTGAAGGACATCGTCGAGCTCGCTGACGGCATTATGGTCGCGCGCGGTGATCTCGGCGTGGAGATGCCCGTCGAAAAGGTCCCTGGGCTTCAGAAGCAAATCAGCAGGGCCGCGCGAAATGCGGGCAAGCCGGTCGTCGTCGCCACGCAGATGCTGGAGTCGATGATCTACGCGCCTGTTCCAACGCGCGCTGAAGTCTCGGATGTCGCCACCGCTGTGTTTGAAGGGGCCGACGCTGTAATGTTGTCGGCAGAGTCCGCTGTAGGCAAATACCCGATTGACGCTGTGGCGACCATGAATCGCATCGCCATCGAGGTCGAACAAGACCCCCTCCACGCTGCGATCATTCATGCACAGCGCATCGACCCCAAGGCAACCGTCTCTGACGCTATTTCAGCGGCTGCGCGTACCGTAGCGGAGACGCTCGATCTTGCCGCGATCGTCTGTTACACGGCCACGGGTTCGACGGCATTGAGGGCCGCACGCGAACGGCCGCAGCAACCGATCTTGGCTCTTACGCCGATACCAAGGACCGCTCGAAAGCTGACCATCGTTTGGGGGCAACACTGCGTGCTGGCCGACGACCCGTTCAGCCTGGACGACATGGTGGCTAAGGCCTGTCGCATCGCCTACCAGGAAGGATTCGCCAAAGCGGGAGAGCAAGTGATCGTGACTGCTGGCGTGCCGCTCGGAAAATCCGGTTCTACAAACCTGCTACGCATCGCCGAGGTCGATCCAAGCGAGGACGTCGACCTCCCTTAGGCATTGGCGGATCGCTTTAAATCGCGATTGGTCGGCTAGATGTCCTGGCCTTCGACTTCACGTGAGAGCGCATCGGCGCCGGCCTTGGCATCCTCCATGTAAGGATTGACCTCCAATGCTTGCCGGTAGGCTTTCAATGCCTCTTTCTTTGCGCCAAGCTGCTCAAGCACAAGACCGAGATCAGTGATCGCACGGTAGTGCTTGGCATCCACATTCAGTGCACGACGTAGGTCGATCAGCGCCCGCTCTGGTTTGCCGGCAAGTACATTGACTTTGGCCCGTAAGTACCAAACCTCAGCCTCGTCCGGCGCGATATCGACAACGGCATCGAGGACGGCAAGCGATAGATCGATATCGGCCTCGTTTGCGAATTGCGTCGCCCGGCTCATGAGTAGGTCAACCGTGTCGCTGCCCGACATCGCCCATAGCTGCTCGATCGCCTCAGTGATTGGCGCTGCCTCGTTGGGGCTTTTGGCTTGCGAAAGGCGATCGTAGAGCCCCTCGAGTAATTCGGCACGCTCTGCAGGATCGAATGAGGGCGGCATTTCACCGGCGAATTCCTCCTCGCCTGTCCCAGGCGCATCGCCGAAAGCCCAGCCGGGCCCGCGATCTGGCGTATCGCCAAGCTCGCCATTCTCAAGTCCGTCGAGATCGAGGCCTTCAAGCTCGGGATCCTGAGTCGGAGGAAGTTCTTCCCTCGGTGGAGCCGCGGGCTCTTCCCCGAGGTTCTCGAAGAATTGAGCGAGCACCGTTGGCATCCCGGCAAGAGCAGGCGCTGGCGCCATCAACGCCGCGCCCAACACTAACAAACCAATTCTGCGATGGAGTTTCATGCCCAAAACCGTACGAGGCCCAAGAGGGCCCCGTCAAAGCTTTTCCGCGACAATACGCACCCTCTTAAGAACAAGGGGCACGGACAAACGCCGCCAGGTCTTAGCCCTGGCGCGCCTTGAAGCGGCGATTGGTCTTGTTGATCACATAAAGCCGGCCACGGCGGCGAACGACCCGGTTATCCCGATGGCGTTTCACCAGCGCTTTCAGCGAGTTCTTGATTTTCATCTCACGCCATCCATTACGGCTCATAAATAACAAGGCGGCCCTTGTGCAAAGGCCGCCCGCGAAGTTGGCGGACCATAAAAAGCCGAAAACAGTCTGTCAACACGAGCCGCGGGCGAGAACTCCTCCTCGGACGGCTTGACGCCATGATGGCCAAGCCATACACTTAACCTAATGGTTAAGTGTTCTGAAGAAGACCTCGATCGCACGTTTGCGGCCCTCGCGGATCCGACGAGGCGTGCCTTGCTTGCCCGCCTCGAGACGGAAACCGAAGGCATGCCCGTAAGCGCATTGGCCAGTCCCTTCTCAATGTCGCTCCCGGGCATACTCAAGCATCTCAAAGTTCTTTCCGATGCTGGCCTCGTCAGCCGCTCCAAGCAGGGCCGCACGGTTACCTGCCGGCTCAATGCTGCGCCCATGGCGGAAGCCATGGACTGGCTCGATCGCTATCAACATTTCTGGACCGAACGGCTCGACAGTCTCGCAACCTTTGTGGAGGAAGACCAATGTCCGCCCACGCGACCCTCGCAACCAAACCAAGCCTCTCCCTCAAGCGGCGATTCAATGCCGCGCCGGAAAGGGTCTACGCCGCTTGGACGGACTCCACGCAGATAGCGCGGTGGTTTGGTCCACCGTCTATTGACTACGTCGAAGCCCACGCGGACCCGCGCGAAGGCGGACGCTATCGCATCTTTATGCGCGACAAGGACGGAGAAGAACATGACGTGAGCGGGGTGTATCGGAAGGTCGTCCCAAACCAGGAGCTCGTCTTTACGTGGGCATGGCGATCTACGCCCGAACGCGAGTCGCTCGTGACGATCCTGATCAAACCGGATGGCGACGGGACCTTGTTTACCCTGACTCACGAGCAGTTCTTTGACGAGACAGCGCGGGACAATCACAACAAGGGATGGACCGCCTGCCTGGACGCGCTCGCCGACCATGTTGCCGCGTAGAACACAGGAGCTCGCGATGAAGCTGAATCCCTATTTGAACTTCGACGGAACGTGCCAAGACGCGATGGAGACTTACGCCAAAATTCTCGGTGGCTAGATCCTCACGTTGATGCGCTTTGACGAAATGCCGGGCGACCAGGGTTTTCCGCCCGAAATGGCGAAGAAGATCGCGCATGCGCGGCTCAAGATCGGCGAGTCCATACTGATGGCGTCACATGCGCAGGGGCCCTACGCCCCCATGCAAGGCACCTCGATCACGCTCAACATTCCAGAGCCGGAGAAGGCGGAGGCCGCCTACAACGCGTTGCTCCAAGGCGGAAACTCATTGATGCCACTCGAGGAAACGTTCTGGGCGCACAAATTTGGCATGCTTACCGATCGCTTCGGCACACGTTGGATGGTCAATTGCGAGAAACCCGGCGACTGGTCGTAGCGCTTGCACCCAACGGGTGCTGACAGCGGCGCGCCCATTCGGCATAGTGGGTGGTCCCACTCTTAGCGCGGATCGAGGCCATGACCGCGGCGGCAGCACCCGAAAAAGAGCCTGACGATGCGAACGCGAAACCCGAGCCTCAGATGGACCATGACTGGCTGCATCGGCTGATCGGCGACTGGAGCTTCGAAGGCGAGTGCATCATGGACACGAGTGAGCCCCCGACGAAGAGCACAGGCGACGCGAAGGTTCGGTCGCTTAACGGTTTGTGGATTCTCTGCGAGGGCACGGGCGATGCGCCGGACGGCGTACCGGTGAACAGCGTAATCACGCTGGGCTACGATCCTCAGAAGGCACCGTTTGTCGGCAGCTTCGTCGCCAGCTGCATGACAAACCATTGGATTTATGAGGGTACGCTGTACGAGGTTGGGAAAGTATTGACGCTCGATACGGAAGGGCCAGGCTTTTCGGACGAGGGATCCTTGGCCCCGTACCAGGATCTGATCGAAATCGAGAGCGACGAACACTGGACGCTAAAGTCGCGTATGCGTGGCGAGGACGGTCAGTAGTTTCAGTTCGTGACGGCTCATTACCGTCGCAAAGCTTAATTCTAACGCCGGCGTTCGCGCGCCCGGTCCGGTTCGCCTCCAAGGATACCGAGGCCAAGCGGTCCGCGGGACCGGCGTTCCGTCTCGCGCCCTCTCACGCCACGTTGTTCACTCGCGCGTGTGTGGATTACGTGGCACGGCCGGTGGCGGACTTCGCCCATCTTCGGCTGAATAATATGATCAAGCGCGTTAAATGGAAACGCAATCGAGCCGGCGAGCGCGTTCAGCACGGGCGCGCCTTCTAGATGCAATTTAGGATGATCGAGGTTGCCCTGAATCGCGAAAGGCTGCGTGACCTTAATTAGTTCCCGCCGCAAAGGCTGAGGCTTGAAGCGCATATCGATCGTCTGCCGCCGCAGATTCACATACCCTACGCCTACGATCTGCACCTCGCGTGTCTCGAAGACGAGGCCGTGGGTGGTTCCCCGCCCCTCTCGGAACGCAAACGGCGCAACCACGCACACCAACTCGGCACCCCCGCCCTGCCCGCGCGACAGAAGCCAAGCAGGCAGGCTCATGCCCGTTAAATTGATGAGATCCGTTCCGACCCAACCATCGCGTAACGATGACGTCACAGAACCGTTCAACGTGCGCGGAATCTCCGCCACGCTATCGCCCGATCCCGACAAGTCATAGTCCACATTAAGCGTTCCGCGGACGGGCAAGCTCTCCTTCATCTCCCTAAGGATCGTGCCGATCCGGAGTCGATCGACGCGTCCCTTAAGCGCGAAGCTGGTCGGCTTCTTACGCGTGTCGATCTTCCCCGACGCGGTGGCACGCCCACCGAGATAGGTGAGTGATAGTGGTTCGAGCCCGATCAAACCCGCCAGATAGGTTACACGCCCCTTGATGTGGCTGGCGTCCGTCCCTCCCCCGGCGATTCTTGCAACATCGATCTCCAAGTCGACGGGGAGGTCGTCCCACATGTCTCTGTAATCGACGACATCCAGATCTTTCTCGTTGACGTTCTTCAAATAAGTCGTGGCGACCGCATGCAGCTTCTTCATATCGGACAAGTGCAACAACGGAGACGAGAGGCTCCCCGACAAAGACGGTTTTCCGTCCGAAACCGCACCGCTGAGAGCGCCCTTGATTGTTGTCTCGCCAGCCAAGGCGGTCCCCGCCAAGTCAATTCTGTTCGTGCCGCCCGATACGGTGCCGTCAAACTTAACCTGTCCGACATCGCTCACATTGGAGCCGAGCGCCTTGGCCAGCGCCTCGAAATCCGGAACGTCGAGCTTAGTAGAGAGCTTGAAGTCGTCTCCGGTTTTCACATCGTCAAAGGAGAGATCAAGTGAGAGCGCCAATAGCTTGCTATCCGTCACTTTCGCCGAGAGCATTTCCAAGCCGAGCGAGCCATCGGTATCGGATACGGCAAAGTCTCCTGTGAAGCGGCCGAGTCCCTGGACTTCCTTCTTGACTGTGAGATCGAGAAACTCCGTCGTCGGAATATCGACGACGCCCTTCAAGTCGATACCCTTGAAGTCGATAATGTCCTTAATGTCTCCGGTAATGCGGAGCCCTGGACGCGACGAGTCGCCTGCCAAGATCAATACGTCGTAAATCCCGAGCCGGCCCTCCTTGTCCTTGAATAAGCGCTCTGCCGTGATCGGACCCAAGGTACTCAATGTCGTGTCGAGCGCAGTCGTATCGATGGTGAAGTCACGCACCAAGACGCCGTCGCTAGAGCCCCTCAGCTTTCCGGAAAACCCTGTGATCGCGATCCGCAGGAAAGGCCAAACTTCGCTGTCGGGATTCTCCTGCGGCTTGAGCTTGCCGTCGAACGCCAGCTCGAGGCCCGTTAGTGCGGAAAGATCGTCGATGCCGCCAGACACGGTGTAGACATCGCCGGACTCGAACGAGAGCTTAAGCATAAGATCGGATAGCTTGAGTGCCTCGAGTGGACCGGAGACCCGCGCGGAAAGATCGCCGGTGCCATCCAGCTGGCCCTTGATCTCATAGATCTTGAGGATGTTCTCCAGTGTTGGCGACTTCGCTTTCGCGGTGAAGTCGACCACATCACCCACCGATCCAAACGTGTAGTCGCCAGCAAATTCGGCCATTATGCCCGGATGGTCGATCGAAAAATCGAACGTCCGTTTCTTGCCAGCCACTAGTGGCTTTACGTCCCCGGCAACCTTCCAAGGTTCGTCGTTCAGGTGCCCGTTCGCATCGACTCGGATCGATCCGTCATCCTTAGCCTTGCTTACGATCGCGTCGAAGCCATACCGGAGCGTGAAGCCGCTTTCCTGATCCGTGAGGTCCAAAATCGTATCGTGGAGCTCGAAATTACTCGACACGGCCGAGTGCACGATATTCTTGACGAACGCCGCTATCGCCTCCACGCCCTGGAGTTCCGTGTTCCGACCCGGAGGAATATCAATGGCTACCTTGAGGGTGTCGACGTTTAGGCCGCTCAGGTCCACATGTCCCGTCAGCATGGGCAATAGCGGAACCTCCACGTCGATGGCCTTGATCGAAAAGTCGGTCATATCCGTCGGCAAACGGCTCTCGACGGCAACGATGTCTTGCACCGTAACTTTGGGCTCTAAGGCGAAGCCGATTTCGACAGGCCCTTTGACCTCGACCGGCACGTCGAGGGCTGCGCTAAGGAAATGCTCAGCTGCGTTGCGCCGCACCTCTTCGAACGGTCCGGCCGAGATCAGCAAGAGACCCGCCACAGGAATAGCGAGGGCAACGACGCAGATGAAGAGGATGCGGAGAATCAATCGACTAAGCGATTTGTGACGCATGACGGGGGAAATTGCCTTCGTTTAACGGCGCCGAGCGTAACCCAATGCCGTAAGTCCGGAAAGCCGGTTTGCAGACTGGCTTTCGTCAGACATCGCCGGAAGAGCGCAGTATGAAACCTTGGGACGGACGGTCCGCGTTAACACCTCGTTAACAACTGCGGGTCTAGCGTCGTAGGGCTCAAAACCGAACGGGAAGTTAACAAAAATAGGCGTTTCGGCCCGGACAGGAATGGGCTCCTGGCCGGGCCACTTTGAGCCTCAACGCCTAAATAAACCGCGCGGCGGCCGTTATGGCCACCGCGATGATGGCGGCTCCCAACACGTTCAACAGAATACCAGCGCGCATCATTTGCGGCAGGGTCACATACCCCGTCCCGAACACGAGCGTGTTGGGCGGTGTCGCGACGGGCAGCATAAAGGCTGCGGAGGCCGCGAGCGCAATCGGCATGACAAACAGAAACGGCGCGACATCTGTTCCCAGCGCGAGGCTACCGGCTATGGGTAAAAAGGCGGCGACGGTTGCCGTATTGCTCATGAGTTCGGTCAGCAGAACCACAAGCAGTGTTAGGCCAAAGATCAGCACCAGGAGCGGCATCGCCTCCAAGAAAGACAGGCTGTCGCCAATCCAGACCGCAAGCCCCGTTGTGTCGATGGCCTTGGCAAGGCTGAGCCCCCCACCGAACAGAATCAAGACCTCCCAAGGCACCCGGCGCACAGCAGTGCTGTCCAACAAAAAGGTCCGTTCAGACCAATTTGCAGGAATGGCAAATAGTGCAATAGCGCCGATCAGAGCGATGCCAGTATCGGAGATGTCAAAGTCAAGCCAGTCCTCCACCAAGGGCGAGAATATCCAGCAAAGAGCCACGGTCACGAACACGGCGCAGACGCGTTTTTCAGGAACCGACATTGGCCCCATCTCCCGCAGCATCCCTTGAACGAGGCTTGGGTCTACCGCACCCAGTCTGTTGGTCACGGGGAATGCAATCCGGGTCAGGACGAGATACGCGCATCCCAAAAGAAGTGCAGAGATCGGCAGCGCGAACAGCATCCACTCGGCGAACGTGATTTCGATCTGAAACACTTCCTCCAGATAGCTCGCGGCCAGCAGATTGGTGGGCGAGCCCACAAGAGACGCCATCCCGCCGATGGAAGCCGAATACGCGATGGCAAGCATCATTGCTGTGCCGAAATTTGCGGCCTCGCCATGACTCACTTTTCCGTTCGGGGTAATGACGGCGATGAGTGACATGGCGATTGGCAAGACCATGATCGTCGTAGCCGTGTTCGTGATCCACATACTCAAAAACGCGGTCGCGAGCATCTTGCCCGCGATGAGATTTAGGGGCTGATTACCGACCGCCAGGATGATGTGGAAGGCGATCCGCCGATGCAGATGCCACTTCTCAAGAGCGAGCCCGATAAGAAAGCCGCCAAGCAGCAGGAACACCACGGGGTGGGCGAACGGCGCAGCCGCGCCCCGAATGCTATCAACGCCGAGAAGCGGCAATACTGCGAGCGGCAGAAGCGCTGTTACAAAAAGCGGGACCGCCTCCGTTGACCACCAAACAGCCATCCACAACGCCAACGCGGCGACGGACCAGGCCAGTGGCGACATGCCGTCTGGCGCGGGGCTGAGCAAACAGGCAACAAACACCAAGGGGCCGATGCCAAGGCCAATCAGTTGATGCGTTTTGCGGCCCGCCCCGCTTTCATCCGGCTCAAGCATGCTTCGCGACCGCCTCTTGCTTCGAAGCCGCGAATGTATTTCCGGCCTTGGCTGAAGTCGTTAGCGCCCGCTTTGGACACGGATCATACCTGGATGTCAAATTGGAGCAGGCACGGACTTGTTGCGTGAGACCGACACTGTCGGCGCCGTCCACGGGAGATGCCATCGCCGCAGCTGTCAGCTTCGCCGTCTTGGCGGCGGCGCCTATATACGCACCGCCGCCCCAATACTTTAAGAGTTATGCCGTCTTAGGCTGTGTGGAAGAGCCGTTGCACGACGAACGGACTTCCCCGCAAGAAGCGGAGCGCCTTCGCGCCCGCAAGCACGGCAAGATCCGCCAACGGCTCCACGATGATGACCAGCAGATAAGCACCGCCGAACATCGCCAAGGATTGCAGATTTTCCGCACCGAAGCCCTGACCATAGAGCGTCCAAAATCCTACCCACGCGACGATACCCGCCTGATACGTGGCCGAGAGCGCAAGCACCTGGCTGTACTTCAAGTCCACATAGCATGTGCCGGGATCAATAATCTTCTCAGCGAGATATCGTATGCCGAACAACGGCACCAACAGCGTCGTGACATTCATGAAGTACTGCGGCAAGTCGGCCGGCGCAAAGAACAGCCCCTGACACAGAAGCCCCAAGGCCAATCCTATGGCCGCAGCTGCCGATCCGAAGAGCAGAAACAGCGTCGTACCGAAGATGAAGTGTACTTCGGAAACGCCAACCGGGTAGTGCGGTAACACTTCGAAGAAACCGAAGACGAGTGCTGTCGCGATTGCGGCGCGCGCCGCAAGCGAAACAGTGCCATGCTCCTTGACGTCTTCCCAAGCAAGCTTAAAGCCGCAGGCGCCGGCGCCCGCGGCAGTGGCAACGCTCAACCAAATCTTACCCTCGGCCACAAGGCCAGGTTCAATATGCATTGTATCCCTCCGTTGCCGTCTCACCCGACGGCGCTTGGGTTGGCCCGTTTGCCAATTGGCCGGTCTCCTGGCTCGCGGATCACTGCCGGCTTTCGTCTTCCCAACCTGTGCCTAATGGCTTGAGGGTCAGTGACGTCAGTGAAAGACGGCTCACCGCATACAGTCGCGGGGGCGGCTAGGTTTCGGGGCTGGTTGGGCCCTACCTATTCCCGTTTCATCCGGACGCGCGATTGCGCCCAAACACCAAAGGCGTTCCGACTCTCGGACGACTCGAGCGCAGCGTCAAGTCGCAAAAACGAAACGGTTCAACTCTTGCTTTGATCGTAGACTTCTCCGGCCTCGACGCGCTTGGAGAACTCGGTTGCGCGGCCTTCCGCGAGCAATTTAGCCTGCTCCACCCAGCTATCGCGCGTGACGCGGCCCTTGAAGCCCTCCAAATTGGCGTCGACCCAGGCCACTTCATCGTCCGTCCAGTTGGCAATCTGGTCGAAATGCCAAAAACCCAAGCGGTTGCAAAGCTGCTCTAGCTTAGGTCCGACGCCTTTGATCTTCTTGAGGTCGTCCGCCTTCCCGTCGAGGGGCGTTTCCAGTGTCTTGGGTTTGCTGCCTCTGTTGGCGGCGCCATGGTCGGCGTCTGCGCTGGTCGTCTTTCCCGTGGCCACGAGTCTGGCGGGTGTCGTAGCCGTACTCTGAGACGAGGCCGGCACCGTCTCTGGATTGACCCCGCGGCCTTCCAGCCGCGCTTCGAGACGACCGATCAACTCGTCTTTCTCTTTTGATGTCGTCCGACATTGTTCGAGTTGGGATCGCAACGCGTCGACCTCGGCGCTGGAACTCTCTGAGGCAGTGCTCCGGCGTCCGCTCCAAAGGAGCCAACCCGCGAACAGACCCAGAAAAACCGCGAGCACAATCAGGAACCATATTTCTCCGAGCAGAAAGCCCCAGTTCTTGAACATAAGAAATCCCCTTTGTGTAGCTCTCGGCCCGCTATTGAGTGAACGCCAAAGTCACGCGTCTGTTCGCTGCCCGCCCGTCTTCTGTGTCGTTGTCGGCCATAGGTTTGGTATCGCCGTAGCCCGCTGCGGCGATAGCTTCCACCGGTACGCCTCGTCGAATGAGAGCTTCAACAACCGCTTCGGCCCGGTCCTGGCTTAGCTGCATGTTGGAGGCGCTGTCCCCTTGACTATCCGTATGTCCGCCAACCTCGACGCGCAGGTCGCCGGACTGAACACACTTCATAACGAGCGAAGTAATCGCGTTGATGACTCTCAATGACCGGGCGTCGAGCCGCGCAGAGCCGGTCACAAAGTTTACGTTGCGCGCGGCCAAGAGCGCATTGGCCTTGTCGCGGCATTGTCCGTAACCAACCACGAAGTCCATCTGGGGCAGCCAATAGCCCGCCGTCAGCACCTCCGTCTCCCCTGTCGCAGCGTTCACGCGGCTCGTGCCCTCGGGTGGTAAATCGCTGGCAGCCTCAATTGTCACCGCATCTGCACCGTCCAACGATTCTGAGAGGGCGCTGTTTAAGAGTTCTACGTCCGCTCCCGGAGAGGCGTTCGCGGTCAGACCGAAACCGTTGTCGCTCCCAAGCATTAGCTTCAACGTTTCGAATTCCGCGAGCCATGATGAGAGTATCTTCAGAGCCGCCAGGAGAGAGCTGGGATCACCCGAGATCGCGATAGACGGGTCGCCGGAAATGGAAGCCAGACCGAGTGCGTCAGCCACATTTTCGGGAGTCAATCCGGCGGGCAGCTTGCCGTTTACGGACGCGCCGTCCGAGGCGGAATAGACGATCTGAAAGTCGATGGGCTCGCCGTCGTCCAAGTAGTCGAGGGATGTCGTGACCGCGTAACCCGGCGGCACGTCTTTGAGCTCTGCCAAAGCAGCCTCCCCGTCAGCGGGCGTCGTGGCCTCCCCCGAGATCGAGAGCGTCGTATCCGACATGCTCAGCTGACCGTTGTTCAGCTTGCCAAGAGCGCTGAGCCCATCCTGCGCAACAATCGTCCAGCCCCCGGGTGCGCCGGATGCAAGCTCAAGTTCCGGCACATCGCGGTCGAGAATCACGGCAATCCCCTCGCGCGCAATGTCGGTCGGCATATAGCCGGAGACGGTGACACCCTTGTCTGTTTTCTCCGCCGAGAACGTGTAAGGCGAGGCAGACGCCAGAACGATCATCCTATCCCGAACGACGCGCCGCCCCTCTACGGTATCGAGCGTCTCCAGAATTCGATCACGTTCGGCCGCGCTATCGGCAAGTCCGCTCACCTCGATGTCACGCCCGCCAACGGTCGTCTTGAGGCCATGCACAGAGGCAGCAACGGCCCCGCTGGCGCCGTCCGCAACAATTTGTTCCATGTGCCGGGCATGATGCTTCGCGCCGTATCCGCACAACGCGATGACACCCGCGATAAGAAACAAGATTGCCAGGATCTTCCGCATCGGTATTTTCCCTTTCGTCGAGGCTTACACCTCTGCGTGGCTGCCCGATGAACAACCTGTGGGGATGCAAAGCAAGTCAGCTGGAATTCTCAGGCACCGCACGCATGACGGGCCACTTGGCTCTGAGATACTTGCGGAACCAAGCCGTATATCTCTCGGGCGAAGCCACCGCGTCAGCCTGCACATCCTGAGGGGTCGCCCAACGATAGGCCTGCGCCTCTTCGGGGTCCGGCGCGATGGCACCGTCATGAAAGCCCTGAAAAACGTGCACAATCTCGTGCTCGATCATGTCGTGGTCGAGTTCCGCGCGATAGCGGATTGTGCCGAGCCCAACAAGCGGGCAATCGAAACCCATTTCTTGTTGCAGCCGTCTTTGAGCGGCCGCCGCACATTCTTCACCTGGGCGCGGATGCCCGCAGCAGGCGTTTGTCCAGAGTCCACCAGAATGATATTTGCTGCCGCTGCGCTGCTGGAGCAGGATTCTCTCAGCGCTGTCCCAGATGATGACCGAGAATGCGCGATGCAGAGAACCTTGCCTATGGACCTCGTGCTTCTCGCCGGTACCAATCTCCCGATCATGATCGTCGACGAGAATGACTTTTTCTAAAGTCTCCATCGCGCCAACCTCTTGAATCGGAAGAACACTGTCAAGGGGCCGACATAGGATACACAACAGACACTGATGGCCTGCTCGCGCGGCAACGACTCAGAATCTCGGTCCTAAGGGACCAGTGCCGGTACTGCAGCGATCAGGAGTGTTGAACGGCGTTCGCCTGACATCTGCTCGCCATCCCAGACATAGCCCACCGCGTTAGCGAATCGCTTCGGCAGATGACGGGGGCGGCGAGCATGACGCTCTTTACGGTCGAACGCGAAATTTTTGGGTGATAGTCCGGGGAAAAGTTCGAGACCTGAACGACACGGTTGAGAGTGGCATAGGCCATTCCAATTGCGAGCAAACAGAATTGTCGGATCCCGGTGTGCTGGCGCGGGATCGTCAAAGTGTAATCGACTGCATTGCCCAGATGGTCGAGAGCAACCGCCGCAAGACGATGGATTGTTGGCCGAAAGGCAGGCTTTTGGGCCGCCCGATCGAGATCGCGCAAGTCGAGGCTTGCCGAACAAAAGAGGCTTTGCGGCAAGTAGCAGCGGCCCTGCCGCCGATCATCCCAAATATCCTTCAAAATGTTCGTCATCTGCAGCCCTTGACCGAAACTGGCGGCGAGCTTGCTCAGCTTCTCCCTTTGTTGGTCGACGTCCGAGGCATGGTCGCAGAAGAGTTCGGTGAGCATCTCGCCGACAACGCCCGCCACGACGTAGCAGTAGTCGTCCAGTTCCACCATGTCGGCCAGCCCTGAAGGACGATTGACGAATGACTTCATTCCCGACGCCATCTTCGTAAGACATGTGCGCACGGCGGCCTGCTGTCTTTGGGGGCATGCCTCAAGATACTCGATCAGATCAGGCAAGTGATTGATGAGGTCGAGTTCCTCAGGCGCGACCTTCCCAGACAGGGCCGCGAAGAGTTTCCGCGAAACGTCTTCCCAGGTCGCTCTCCGCTCGACCCCGGCGAGAAAAATGTCGAGTTGCTCAATCTTTCGGTCTCGGTCTGAAAAGCCCGAATCTTCGATCGTGTCGGCGGCGCGGCACAGCAGGTAGGCCGTGCCCACGGTCCGCTGCAGATCGAGGGGCAATTTTGGAATCGTCAGCGCGAATGTCCGCGACAGCCGGGGAACCAGCAGCAACGGAGAATTTATGTTGCCGACTGCCTTGTCCACTTCGGTTTGCCCCCACCCCCCGTTTTCGCCACGCTGGGCCGCGAGTCGATGGCCCCTTTGAGTCAATCCAGGATTGCTGCCTCGTATCGTGGACGTCAACCCGTGTTCCGGGCGTCAATCCCTGGCCGATCATGGCAATTACCAAATCTGGCCACCGAAAGCCCGTGCCAATTGCCTGGCACTGTCGTCAAAGATGCCGGTTGTTAAATCCCTCAAAAAGCACCTGCAAGTTGAGGCTGCTTGAGGGCATCGTAGCACACCGTGTCTGTTACCGCGTCAAGACTTCTTCAAATTCACGGTGCCGTTGGCTCGAGAGCTCTGAAACGACATGGTCTGAGCATTTCCGTTGACGACGACCCGCACCCGCCCGGAAATATCGTAGGACGCGATTTCGAATTTCCCGGTGTAGACGCCGGGATTGACCTTCAGCAGCTGCGCCGTCTGGTTGATTGAGGTCGATACGGTCACGCATTTCGCTGCAAGCCTGAAAACCTTGTCGGTCTCGCGCTTGTAATTGATCTTGCAGGTCAACTTTTGGGGCGGCCTGTCCACGGCCTGCATTGTCCCGCTGCCGCTCCACGTTCCTTCAAGGGACACCGGCTCCGCATGCAACGGCGAAGCCGTAGCGATGAACATAATCAGGAACAGGAAAAACAGGCGTCTCATCCGATCCTCCCTGGCAGCGAATGCCTAGCTGCCTTTGACTGTTTGCCGCTGGGCTCCGATTCGCAAACCGCGGCCCTCAATGAAAGCAATCAACGCCGGAAGCACCAAAAGGTTTGCAAACAGCGCTGTCGCTAAGAGCATTATGACCACTTGTCCAAAAAGGCGCAGGCTCGGAAGCTCGCTTAGGACTGTGCCCCCGAAGCCGACAATTAGCACCAGACAGCCAACCGCGAGGGCGGGACCAATGGTCGCTATGGTCTGCTCAAGAGCTGGCTTCACAGCCTCGCCTTTGGACCGCATCAAGCGATAGTAGTTCAGAATGTGAATAGCATTGTCGACGGCGATACCAAAGCCGATCGTGAAGGCCACAACGCAGGTAAACTGTAGTCCTGCACCTGTGAGGTGCAGGATCGCGCCTGCGACCGCGATGGGTAGTACATTGGTCAACATGCTGTAGAGCCCTGCCCTCAGCGACCAGAAGACGAGGCCTATCAGCAGAACGTTGAGACCGATGGCGATCAGCAGGCTACGGTTGAGCTCGATGATCATTTCGTAACTGGCCCGTGCTGAGTGCGGTGCGATCCCAGTCGCTATGAAACCCACCCCCGGATGAGCCGCCCGCAGGGGCTCCAATTCCGTCTCTAGCGCGTCGAGCACCGGAACCAGCTCGGATGCGTCCACGGCAGGGAAATAACCGGATACAAGGGCTGAGTTGTCATCTAAGGAGACCATCCGCTCGATGAGGGGCGACTTTGCCTCTTTCAAGAACTCTAGGATTTCGGCACGCCCAAGCCCACCCTCCGCCATCCACGTTTCGATGCCGTGCAAGGATACGACCCTTGTCACGAGTGGCAGCTTCTCCAGGATCTCATGCGCCTTACCTACGATCGAAAGCACCTCAGACGGATCCAACGACTGATCTTTCGGCCATTGAACGTGCAGTAGTATTGCTTCGGTGCCACCGAAGTCCTCATCTACCACGTCCATCACTCGTGAGGATTGGCTATTCGCCGGCAAATAGTCCCTATACTGATAGCTTGGACTAATCGTGGCGTAGAGAATGCCTGCAGCAATCGCCACAACGAGGCCAGCGGCAAGAACTGCGCCGGGTCGCTTGAGGACACTACGGCCCAAGCGGTCGCAGACAGTACTCGTGGCCCCGAAAATCCGGTCGACAGTTGCGTCTGCGTCTTTTTTCTTACCAGCCCAACCCAACAACAGCTCGGCGAGCGCAGGCAGAACCGTAATCGTCACCACAAAAGCAACAGCCGTGCCGATCGCAGCCGTAAGCCCAAAGCCCGAGACAAGCGTGTGAGGCACAAGCGTGAGGGAAAGCAATGCAATCGCCGTTGTCATGGCGGCGAGCACGCAGGCGGGACCGATGTTCTGCACCGAAGATCTAATTGCTTCGTGGGGGCCCTCTCCCGCGACAAGCCTGCGTTTGATTCCGAACATCAAATGCAGCGAGCTTGCGAAGACAAGCACCGTGACCAGACCTGGTACGACCCCAGTCAGGACAGTCATTTCTTGTCCACGCAACTCGGTGATACCCAGCGTCCACAGAACAGCGACTCCGGCCGGGACGCCCGCAAGCAGCGCATAGATCGGACTGCGAAAGAACAACAAACAGATGATCAGGGACACTGTGAATCCAGCCCCGATCAAGAGGCGTTGATCGCGGATCAGAGCGCCAACAATCTCAAGGCGGAAGAACGCCACACCGCTCAGTTCAGCAACCAAGTCAGTGCCCGCCAAGGCCTCGTCAGTAACGCGACGCAGATCATCGGCGACTATGCGAAGGTCATCGATCTTGGGGCGAGGCTCGATCGCAACGACGAACAGCGCTCTATTTGCGTCTGCTGACAAGAGCTTGTCGGAAACAAACGGATGGCCAAGGAGCGTTTCGCGCAGTGCAGATAGGTCAATGCCGTCTAGGTCCATCGGGAACACAGCCTCGGCATTACCGGTGGCATCCGGCGCGTCATGCGCAGAGAACATCGAAGTGACATGCTTCACACCCTCGGCAAAATGCAGATTCAAATGCAGGTCGCGTAGGCGTTCGAGATTCTCGCGTTTGAACAAGTCAGGAGATTGCACCAGCAGCAGCACGTCTTCGCCGGTCTGCGGGTACTGACGCTCCACCATTTGCAGATCGCGATACTCCTTGGTCCCCGAACGAAAGATTTCACGGATGTCGCTCGAGAACTGGACCTTGGCTGCGGCCAAGGCAAGCGGGATGGCCAGCACCAAAACAACCAGCAGGGTCAAACGTGGAAAGCGCTGAGCCAGGAGCCCCAGCTTTTCCAACCCGAAACCGGCCGTCATCAGGCCATCCCCTCGTCTTTAGCCGCCGACTTTAGCCGCGCTTCCGCAGCCGCCAAGGCCCATAAACCGAAGATCTTGCGATAGTTGTCATAGGTGATGGCGCACGTCTTGTTGAAAACCCCAGCGATCGTCTCGTCAGGCCAACTACCATCCACCTCTTGCCGATCTTGCAGAAAGCGCAAGCCAGCACGGACTTGTTCGCTATCGGCCATCTCGCTCTGTAGCAGACTCAGCACAGCCCAGGACGTCATTACGACCTGCCCTGAAGTGCAGCTCGCATACTCACCGCGCCGGCAGCTCTCGATCGTTTCGCCCCATCCGCCATCGGGAAGCTGATGAGAGGCGAGAAATGCCGCAGCACGCCGGACCGGCACACTCTCCGCGGCAAGCCCGGCCGTCCGCAAACCGGAGACCGCAAACCAAGTACCGTACGTAAAGCAAATTCCCCACGCACCCATCCATGATCCATCGGCACGCTGCCGGTTAAGCAAGAATTGGCGCCCGCGCTCTATTGCCTTTTCGATACGATGTTCAAGCGCGTGATCGATACCCTCTTCACGATATCGAATCAGTGCCTGCAGGCAGGCCGACGTGCACTCCACATAGGAGTGGTCGACAATAATGTCCCCGAAAACGAGAGAAGGATTGAGCGCTTCCATCCAAGGCGCCGTCCGCGACCGTTCGTAAGTGGGCCAGCCGCCGTCCGCGTTTTGCCAGCCCAAAATCAACTCCACAGCATCTTCGAGGCGCTCTTTAGAGAGAGGCGCGTCCACATAATGCTTCAAAGCTAATGCGCATTTCAAACCCTCCGCCGTGCAATCGGAAATCGGCCAGCCATGTTTGCGATCAGAAAATGGCCAGCCGCCTTTTGAAGAATCACGGAAATAGCGTGTGCGATCCGGTGTGTCTTCCAGCACCTGGTTCCGATCGATATAGCCATGAGCGCGCTCAACCGTGTCACGCGCCTCCTCAACGCGCCCACTCGCGCAAATGGCTTGGGCAGCAAAAGCGGTGTCCCAGAGCCGCGAGGAATTGTAGCCCTGCATATGAGTGCCGTGCGTGCCCTTCCAAAGATATTCGGGGAGTTGCCGCCGATGGGCGGTGACCCGTTCGCCACCAGGCTCTGCAAAGTGCCAGCACAGCATGTTGAGAACCTTGTTGATCGGTCCAATACAGATGTTGTTGGTGTTGTCGTCCTCCTGCCGAACCTGATCCAGCACAAAGGCGTTCGCGCGATCCCGAAGCTTCTTGCTCGCGACGGTTTCGTACCCGTTCAGCAACCCGCTCAACACACGAAAACTGCGCGACACCGGCACGTAAACATCGCACGGTGCGCAGCGAGTCTGGGTCGTGCCGAAATCCAGTGAATCATATGGTTCGCAGAATATCTCACTACGAAGCGATCTCTCGATGGGCGTAGCTGGGGCTTGCGCTCTGATGCCATAGAGATAGCTCATGGGCAGATAGACCATCCGGCTATGGCACCAGAAGCGGGAGGGATGAGCGGGGAATGCCCGCGGCAAAAGCCAAAGCTCAGGCGGTACGGGAAGCACGCCTTCGTAATCGTAAAGATTGAGCAGCGCGAAGAGGAACTTGCCCCACGGCGCGACGTTGACGGCGCCCCCCCTATCGAGGAGCCACATCCTGCCACGCTGCAAGTCGGGGTCGTCTGCAGGCACGCCCATCAATCGCTGCGCTACATAGGACAAAGCAGTGGTGTAGACGTAGCTCTGCCCATGAATGTGGAGTGGCCAGCCGCCATCGGCATTCTGGTAGTGCTTGAAGAACCGGATGAAGTCCTGCTCGGTTTTGCGGTCGAAGGGCTGGTCAATGATATGCGTCGCAGCGATCAGCGTCGGGAGCAAGAACACAGGCCCGCCATAGTCGCCGTGCCAGCTACCGTCCGGCGCTTGCGTTTCCCGAAGGTGCCGAAGCGCCAGATCAACGGCCTGTGAGATATCCGACTGCGCCACCCAGTGGTTCAATGCCCCGAGGCCTTAAGGTGGTCCGGTATCTTCCGGTATCCGGGGAGAAGACCGGCAATCGGCCAGCCGCTCCATGAAGCAAACCGTCCGACTGATTGACGCGCGTGCCCCCAACGTCTCTCGCGCAAATCCGCACCCACAGTTTTCCGCGCCGCCCGAAAGCCGATTCGGAAAAACGAGGCCGCGAATGTTCTCCCGCGAACGTCCGTCGCAGCAAGTAGCCCCATCGTCCGGCAACGCTCTTCCGCGCTTGTTCTCCACATATGGAACATTGACCGCCGGATGGCGACGGCGTCCTTGCGGGGATCGGTGAAGACCTGATAAAGGGCATTCGACAACATCTCTGGGACGCGCGAGCGAGCCTTCTGCCGGCGCGCGTAAGCCTCAGCGTCGGAGCTTTCCACCACAGCCTGTACGTCTTTCAGTCCTAGTGAGATGCCGACTGCCGTAAGCGGATGCGTACAGCCAACCGCGTCGCCAACCAACGCAACATCTTTTCGTCCATAGGCTGCCCGCGTCTGGAAGCGGGTCTCCATCCAGGCAGGTTTGCGATCACGCAGCGCAACTGCAAGGGCTTCGGCCAATCGCGTGGGAAGCGCGGACTCGACGGCATTGTATAAGGCGTCCGTGTCGCGCCGTAGCGACGCTGCTGAGGCAGGAACGTCGAGACATAGTCGCACTTTGTTGGGTCCAATCCGGTAGGCCATGATCGGACCGGCGGCGCCGTTCATCACATGACCATAGCCCTCGAGCGGTAACGTCACGTCGTTGAGCACGAGCCCAGCCATAAAAGAGACTCCGACTGACCCGTCAGAAAGACCGAGCATACGACGCGTTCCCGAACGACGCCCATCGGCCGCGATGATGCGCTTGGCGTGAATTTTGACCTCCGACCCCGTGCTCCCATCAAGATAGGCCGCTTCGGGCTTAAGCCTGATCAGCTTCGCTGGCGCCACATAGTCTATGTCAGACATTGCAACTGCCCTTTGGCGCAGTTCGCTGACCAGCTTGCTATGGTCGAAGCTCAGGCCTGTGAAGCCGTTCGGATAGGGCAGGACAATGGGATCCGATCCATCGTCTGGATGAACAACAAACCCTTGTCTCGGACCGTTTTCCGTAAACGCTTCAAGGTCGGCTAAGCCCAACTGCTCAAGAACCTTGACACCGGACGGATGAATCCACTCGCCCGCAAAGCGCTCGGATGCTCGCGGGTTGGCCTCCAGCAGCAATACCCTGGCTCCACGCTGCACAAACGCGATTGCTGCGGCGCACCCTACGGGCCCCGCGCCAATCACCGCAACGTCATGACCCTTTCGCACCAGGACCCCCACTGGCATCTACGGGCACGCCAAATCGCAGCAGCGCGCTCCACTCTCTTCGGACTAAGCACAATCGCTGAACCGACCTCTGCGAGGAATCGTAACGGTTTCAGGCGGTTTTGACCATCCCGGCGTTGCAAGATCAGGCTCCGCGCTTGCGACTGACCATGATCTGCAATGGCGGAGCTCACGTATAGTGTGGCACAGCAACGAATCATCGCCCGCCGGCCTTCAATCCCAATTGCAACACGATTTAAGCGTGGTGGCCCAGAAACGCGTCTGACAGGAGCTCAGAAATGAAGAAAGCCATTATCGTTGGACTACTGGGCGGCATCTGTTCTTTCTCGGGGCAAGCGCTTGCGTCATCCGAAAATGAACACCTGTTTTGTGTGAAGGAAGTCCCCAATCCAATGAGCTTGGCAGCACGCCGTGACTACGTGTTGATGTGCGTGACCAAAACTCCTGGCCTGACCATGACGAATGTTGTGGTGAATCAGGGCAAGTGTCGCTGCAAGGCTTACCGATCATTGGATAATATGAAGCTTGGAACTCGAGTTATGTGGCTCTGCCGCGACGAGGGGCGCCCGTGCGATTTCACTGAGGTCGCATTCGAGACCACTTCAGGCGAGTTCACCTTCAACTGGGATCCAGACAGAGACGATGCAGAACTTCCCTAGTGCGACCGTTGTCGCAGAGCAAACGAAGGCGTTTACGAAGCGGTGGCGCTGATCGCGCCAGGATCAGCATCCGGTGTCGAAACGTCCCGCGCAGGTAGTGTGCCCCGCCGCGCCAGAAGCGCGAACGCCGGGGGCACAAAATAGAACGACACAACAGTCGACAACAACACGCCGCCCGCAATTGACATCGCAAAGGGTGGCCAAAAGCCGCCTCCGGCCAAGATCAACGGGACGAAACCGCCAAACGTCGTCATCGTGGTTGAGACAATATGGCGGCCTTGAGCCATCACAAGCTCGGCAATCCGCTCCGCGTCGCCTCGAAGCGCGCGGGCGTCAGCTTGGAGCGCTGTAATGATTATGATCGCGGCGTTGATAGATACTCCAATGGAACCGATCACGCCAATCACAGCCTGGATGCCGAACGGATAGCGGAATAGCGCCAGGGCCAGGAGACTTAGACCCATGGAAAGAATGGCCACGACGAACGTGATCGCCGAGAGACGATAGGAGCCGAAGGTCATTACGATACTGGCGATCGTCAGCACTACGATTAGACCCATGGCTCCCAGCAGGTTGCGAATAACCTCGTCCCGCGCGTCGGCGTCCCCGCCAACTTCCAACCGGTAACCCGGGGGCAGCTCTAATCCACTCTCGGCAATGCGTTGCTGAACCTGCGCCAAGGCGACCTCAGGCAAGACATTGCGCTCAACAAATCCCTGGACCGTATTGATGCGTTCGCCATTGCGCCTATGAATTGGCGTTTCCGCCGGTACGACGTTTACCTCGCCGAGCGCCGTGAGGGGCACACCGCGGTAACCGTCTGCGCCTGCTGCTGACGCCGCGACAAGATCTAAGCCGAGCACCGCGTCCACTGTGCTGCGCGCTTCGTCTCTCAAGCGAACGCGGACTGGCAGCTCTTCACTGCCTTCAATCAAGGATCCTCCGACCGCGCCCTCAAGCCGCCCTTCGAGCTGACCCGCGATATTGCCCAGATTGAGGCCTGCTAGCCGCGCTCGCTCTTCGGAGAGCGCGACGCTGAGCTTCGGCGCACCGGAGGCAATCTCGGTCCGAGCCAGCGTGACCCCAGGAACAGCCAGCATGCGCTGCCGGATTTCATCGCCGATCTCGCGCAAGGTTGCGAGGCTACTGCCGACGACACGAATCTCCACAGGCGCATCAACCGGGGGTCCTTGAACCAGTCCTCTGACAATAACCCGCGCTTCCGGCACCGAATTATCAAGCGAGCGCTGCAACCGGTCGAGCAGCGCTTCGGTTGCTTGGGCGGAACGTGTGGTGACGAGCGCCTCGGCAAAGCTTGGCTCACCATCTTGGTTCGCAAGCATGTTGTAGTAGAAAGCCGGCGCGCTTTCGCCGATCACCCAATTGACATCCGTTACATCCGATTCGGCTTTGAGGACGGTGTCGACCCGACGCGCAACGCGTTCGGATTCACGAATTGCTGTCCCGTCCGGCAGCTTGACCTGTACGTAGAACTGATTGCGGTCGACACCGGGAAAGAACTGCGGCTTGAGCGTGGGGAATGCGCCAAAGCCTATGATCGGTAGAATCAGCGCGAACAGGATAGAGAGCCAGGGATGGGCCAGCGCAAGACGTAAGCTCCCATGAAAAGCCGAGCCGAGCCTCTCGAACGACACGCCGCCCGTCAGCCAGCCTGCCTTCGCGTCCTTCTCAGGAATCTTGAGAATAAGACCGGCTAGGGCCGGCGTGATTGTGACCGCCAGCAAGAGAGATGAGAGCAGCATGATAATCACAGCTATGGCGATCGCTCCTACAAAGTCTCCGGCGGGACCCGGAAGCAAGACCATGGGCATGAAGGCAAGGACTGTCGTGACGGTTGATGCGATCAAGGGCGCGAAGAGGCGACGGACCGCATAGTCGACGGCGTTCAGACGCGACAGCCCTGCGGCAAGCTTCTTGCGAATTTCGTCGGTCATAACAATCGCGGCATCGACGAGAAGGCCGAGCGCCACGATGAGACCGGTCACGGACATCTGATGGATCGGGATACCGACGAACTTCAACCCGAAGATGGACATAAGGCCCGCCAAAGGAATGACCGTCGCCACGATTAGGGCCGAACGCCAACCTAGGGTGAGAAGCAGAACCGAGACCACCAGGCCCATGCCGATCAGCATATTGGAGAGCACACCGAAGAGCCGCTCACTGGTGTAGGTCGACTGATCGAAAAGTCGATGAAGCGCTATGCCCGCTGGCATGTCCGCCTCGAAACTATCCAGAGCCGTGGTGATGCGCGCAGCCCACGCATCAACTTGGAGATCGTCCTCCATCCGTGCTGCGATCAATACGCCTTCCTCGCCACCGATGAGAGCGAGACTTGAGGGTGGCTGGCGCACGTCGCGCTTCACGGTGGCAATATCGCCCAGACGAACGATCCGTCCGTCCGCACCCTGGCGAACGGGTATCGCGCGCAACCGGTCGAGCGCTTTGATCTCTCCTTCGATCTCGATGAGCAAATCGGTCTGGTCGCCGCGCACGACCCCTGCCCGCACCTTGGCGTCCGCACCTGCGATGGCTTGTGAGACAGTCTCAGCCGTGAGCCCCAGGGACTCGAGTTGCGTCCGATCTAGCGTGACGCTGACTTCCTCCTCCTGCGCGCCATACAACTCAACAAGCTTGGTGCCCGGGACGGCGCGCAAGCGATCCTGCAGCATGTCGGCGTAGCGCGCGAGTATTGCGGGGTTCGTCTCAAGATCGGTACGTGGCTGTAGCGCGACAATCGCGGTGAACGCTCCCGTTCTGTCGTCGTCGAAATCAGGCGCCGGTACACCGGGTGGTAGATTGACTGCCGCGTCGTCCAACGCATCGCGGATCTCCGACCAGGCTTGTTCGATTGCGGTGTCCGAAATGAACTCGGACAGTTCTACCGTGATGACGGAAATGCCCGAGCGCGACACGGAGGTGATCTCATCGATCTCTGGGATCTCACGGAGTTCCTCTTCAATCTTCTCCGTGACCTGTGCCTCCACGCGCGCAGGGTCCGCGCCAGGGAACGGCGTAACGATCGTTGCAAAGAGGTTGGTAATGGTTGGATCTTCCTGACGTCCGATCGTCATCAGAGCGGAGGCGCCGGCAGCAACGATCAGAAGGATCGCCAGAGCAAAGAGTCGCGCGTCTCGATAAAAAAGCGTGTACATGTGTAAGCTCCGACTAGCTTCCTAAAAGCGCCACGCGCTGTCCTGGAACGACACGGTTTGTGCCGTTCGCAATCACGCTCGCACCGGGTTTGAAAGTGCCGCGCACATATGCGTGCGCGCCATCGACGTGTAGAACCTCGGCGGCTTCGCGCCGCACGATCGGCTTCCCATCCTCCTCGTCCACAGTCAGCAGACTCCACAGACCGCGATCGCCTTCTTGAAGCGCGACAAGCGGGACCCATGCACCCCGCTCGTCGATCTTGCGCTCAATCATCAGCGTGACGATCTCCCCGAACGGCGTCGCGTCTCCGGTCTTCACATCGAACAACGCCGTAACCGTCCGTGTCGCACTTTGCAGATCGGGCCTACTGGCATAGAGACGCGCCACGACCGGTCCCGCCCGCGTCTCGACTTGATAGGTCTCGGTATTTTCCAGCGCGGCAGCCACGTAAGGCGGGAGTCCAACCCGGAGTTGACGGTGACCGGCTTCGAGTACGGTCAGGATCGGCGTGCCCGCCGCAATCACCGCACCTTCATCGATTGACCGCGCCGCAATCACACCGTCGAAGGGCGCCTTGAGCTGGGACTTTTCAATGTCGATATCGATGGCGTCAATTTGCGCCTTGACCCGATCAATTGCCGCGCTGAGTTCATGGAGAGCGGCGGCCGCTTCATCCAGGCGCTGCTCGGGGCTCCAACCGTTTTTGCGCAGCTTCGATTGGCGTTCGAGGGTGAGCCGAGCTAGCTCCATGCGCGCCTCAAGCTCCCGGATCTGTGCTTCAAGCTGCCTTCGGCTCGCTTCGAGCTGCGACGTGTCGAGCGTCGCAACAACGTCTCCGGCCACGACCCGATCGCCCTCGTCCTTGCGCACCTTGGTAACAAGGCCCGGGCGCTCGAAGGCAAGCGCCGTCTGACGGGCGGCTTCCAAGCGGCCAACATATCGAACGGTTTCGCTGTAATTGGGCTGGATTTCGAGTCGCAGAGTTTTCACCGCAACCGGTGGATGAGCGCCTGGAAGCGACTCGGCGGCACTGCGGGCATGTAGCGCGGCGACCCCGGCAACGGCCAGTCCCAGGAAGCCAGCAGCGACAACCGCTGTGGCGGCTGAGCGTATGAAACGCTTCAAGGACGACCCAGAGGCGGATTTTTTCGTACTGTCTTCAGTATCTTGGCTGGGCATCGCGGCCACTCCCGGTTTCGCGCCAACACTGACGCTTGATAAGTTAGCGCCCCTAACTTATGTTAGTTGAGCTAACTTTCAAGCAAAAAGTTAGTGCTGCTAACTCTTTTGTGAAGGCAGATGTGTTAGACCAAATCCAGACCGCCATGGAACACGCACTCAAACCAGATCCTGTCCGGGCCAAGTCCAAATATCATCACGGAGACCTCCGTGATGCGCTGTTGCATGCCTCCCACGATCTCGTCGCTATGCATGGCGCCGAGAATTTTACGCTTGCGCAGGCCTGCCGGCTGTCAGGCGTGTCGACTGCTGCGCCGTACAAGCACTTCAGGGACCGCGACGAGGTCCTCGGCCTCATTGTGACCCGCGGCTTCCATCAGATGTCCGAACAATCGATGCGGGCTGTTGAGGCCGCCGGCGTCGGTACGTTGGCCGGGATTGTCGCCATGGGCCAAGCCTATGTGCGTTTCGCTGTCGAAAACGAGAACCTATTCCGCCTCATGTTCGGGCAGCACCCTGTCCTGAAGACTGATGAGGTCGTGATGGGCGAAGGCTTGGGCTGTTTCTCAAAAGTGATAGAGCAAGTCGCCATCTACTGCGACCGGAATGGCGTATCCGGTAACCCAGATGAAATCGCGGTTCGCCTATGGACATTTGTCCACGGTGCCGCATCGCTGCTCATTGATGGCGATTATGGGGTTGTGGCTCCCGGCCTCGACGTGGATGCACTGATCGAGCGTACATCGCCGAGCTTGCTACGTTAGGCTCCCGCCGCCCTCAGGCCGTGACAAGATAAACAAGAGACCGACCGAGAGTACGACGATCTGCACGAGCAGCACCCAGGTCGGAACGCCGATCATCCATGTGATCACGGGTGTCAGAACCATCACCGTGACGGCCACAATCTTGCTCCGCCGATCAATGGCCCCGTGACGCCGCCAATTCTCGATGAGCGGACCGAATTTTTGATGGCGGACGAGCCAACGGTGCAGGCGAGGGGAAGAGCGTGCGAAGGAGAAGGCCGAGAGCAACACGAATGGTGTTGTCGGCACGAGCGGTAGCACAAGTCCGGCAATCCCGCAGCCAAGCGACGCCGTGCCAAGGACCAACCAAAGGGGCCGCGAGGCCCGGTGCTTTCTCAGTCTGTCTTTTTCCAACGGCCGTTGCCTACAAAGCTCCATTCCAGAGGTAGGGAACCGGATCAATATTGCCCTTCGCTCGACCTGGAGCACGACGAAAGTAGGCCGCTACTCAGGTCAATGCCGCGGCGCGATCGGCTAGGCATACTTGTTGTGGATCACGACCTCGTCGAGCGGAAGCTGCCCCGGCTTGGGCCACGGCTCTTTGACGCCCTTGCCGACAACCACGAGCGGCCCGATACAGTGATCGTCGGGCAGGTTGATCATCTCCGCGACTTTATCGAAGTCATATCCAATCATGGGACAAGACTCGTAGCCCATGGATTTAGCCGCCAGCATCAGCGTTTGCATCGCCATGCCGATAGAGCGCATCGCCTCATCACGCTGTAGCTGTTCGCGTCCGTCGTGGAATGGACCCATCCAATTGACGAGCAAATCGGCGACCTCCTCCGGCGCATTGGCCCAGTAGCGCTCCGGCTCCTTCTGCCAAGCCCTGACATCAGCCGTCATGATGATGAGCATGCTCGCGTCAGTGATTTGCGCCTGATCGTTACCGACTTCGCGGATCTGCTTGCGGAGTTCGGGATCGTCGACCACCACAAAGCGCCAGTGCTGGATGTTAAAGCTGGTGGGCGCCTGGATCGCGGCCTCGAGGAGCTTGGTCTTCTCCTCGTCGGTCATCTCGTGATCGGGATCGAAGTGCTTGACGGCCCGACGACCGTAAATTGCATCCAAAGTGTCCATTTAGAGCAGTACTCGCAAAGAAACGGGCGATGTCGCCCGAGGTGGTGATTCAGTATCCGTGAAACCGATGCCAGAGATATGACTAGCCCTCGGCGCCCAGATGCTAAGGATCCGGTGTAAGCCGCTGCCGTCAAGCGACGCGCCATCACAAAAACGCTAGCTGCCACTGTGGAAAAGTGAGAGACCGTTGACGCCTTGCCTAAAGGGCGCTCGACTCGGCTTCGAGAGAATTGTCGATACCGGAAACACGCCCCCAGAAATCGATCATGTACTGCTCATCGAAGCGTGAAATCGAAAACTCTGCTGCGAGCGGCGCATAGTCGCTGCCGCCACAGACGAAGTCGGCGATAATTTCGCCAAACACCGGGGTGTACTTGAAGGCCTGCCCCGCCCCCAAGCAATGCACCAAATTCGATACGCGATAGTCCGGACCGAGGATGAACTTCAGGTCGGGCGTGATATCGAAGTACGACTTGTAACCCGAGCCATAGATCGATTGGTCGATATTTTTGAAGCGATGTCGCGCAATCTCTTCATAGATTCGGATTTGCGAATAACCGAGCCCCTGGTTTGTTGGGTCACTTACCAAGTCGGCCCCGATTACGCCCAATGGGCTTTCAGCGAAAGCTCGCGCGGTTTCGCGGGCAACGCGCTTCCGCGGCTGGTGCATATGGATCTCATTGTCCCGCCAAAGCCGGAAGTAAGCGAGGTTTATGTAGTCCGCGATGATCGGAAAGAAGCCCTCGATTTCACTATAACTTGTGAGCCAATTGACGACACTAACCGGCTCGACGCTCACTGGAACCGAAATTCCGAGTGCAGCAAAGATGGCAGGACTCCAAGGTCCAGCGGCATTCACGACGTGTGCACATTCTAAGCGCTCACCATCGGCCGTCCGCACGGCAACAATGGAGCCGTCATCAGCACGCTCGAACCCAACGACCTCCGACTTTTCACGTACGTCGACTGTATTTTTGTCGAGAGCTTTGTACAGCACATTTCGGAAGGCGGAGGGGTCGAACTGTAGTGCGCCCGGTTCCAAGTAGTAGACCTCATTGTCATAGAGCTTGACGAAGCCGGGAAGCATGTCTCGCGCCTCGCGCGAGTTCACCTTCCGAAAGTCGATGCCGACTTCTTTCATGCGCTGCTCGAGGGAGTCCCACTTCGGGTTGCCGCCGGAACCATTGTCGCGCGCGATCCAAATCGCGCCGCACGCATCGAAGGCTGCGGGGACCCCCCATAGCTCGTCAAGCGAATGCCATTGACCGGCAGCAATCTTGGCCAACTCTGCAGCGATGGGAACGGCGTTTGCCGAACGCACGATACCAGAGTGCCGAGCGGTCAAGCCAGATCCGACGAGGCTCTTCTCAATGACGCAGACCGCATTATTGGTCTCGCCGCTGCGTTGCAGCCGGCGTCGCACGGAAACCGCCGACGCACAGCCCAAACAGCCGCCACCGATCACAACCGTATGATAGCGTGATGACATCTTTTCCGCCCTAGATCGCCGCCCCGGCGTTTCCCAGGTTTCCGGCTCGCGCCTATTTTGGCGCGATTTGCCGCAAATATAACGCCGCCACGCGCATTGTGAAGCCGCGAGCCTCATGTCCGTGAAATCTGCACGAGGGCTGTACGTCACGCGTACGTCAAAGTTTTCCTCTGCAAAGGGCGAGATCTGACGATCACCTTCGAGAGACTATTTGAAACGACTTACGCCTTGAGCTGCCGTCTAAAGGCTGCGGCATCACGTCGAAACGCGTCGATCTGCGCGTCCTTCATCTTATCGAGATTCCGATAGGGAAAGGCCAACCGTGGATTTTCGCCCAGCTTATCGCGGTGGCGATCGAGAAAGTCCCAATACAAATAGTTGAAGGGGCACGCGCCCTCGCCCACTCTTGCTTTGACGTCGTAGCCGCAACTCGAACAGTAGTTCGACATCTTATTGATGTAATTGCCGCTGGCGGCATACGGCTTCGAGGCGAGCAGCCCTCCATCCGCAAATTGGCTCATACCAAGTGTGTTCGGCAGTTCGACCCACTCATAGGCATCGGCGTAAACGGCGAGATACCACTCATGCACTTCCTGCGGATCGATACCCGCTAGCATCGCAAAGTTTCCGGTGACCATTAGCCGCTGAATGTGATGCGCATAGGCCTCGTCTCGAGTCTGCTCGACGCAAGCGCGCACACAAGCCATGTCCGTCTCGGCCGTCCAATAGAAGGCTGGAAGCGGATCGTTGTGGCCGAAAAAGTTTTCAGTCTCATACCCAGGCATGCGCAACCAATAGATGCCCCGAACGTATTCGCGCCAACCAAGGACTTGGCGTATAAAGCCTTCGGCCGCATTGATGCCCACGGTGCCTTCCCGGTGCGCCGCATCGACCCGGCGACACACCGACATCGGATCGAGCAGCCCCGCATTCAGATACAAAGCAATAACTGCATGGTACATGAAGGGTTCACCCTTCAGCATTGCGTCCTGATAGTCACCAAAACTTGGAAGCGACGTCTCCACGAACTGTTCGAACGCGGACTCCGCCTGGGCGCGCGTCACGCCGAACCAAAACGGTTCCAGCACGCCGAAATTGTCAGGGAACTTGTCGGCGACCAGGTCTATTATCTCCCGCGTCGTCTTGTCAGGCGAATAGCCTTTGGGGGTTGGCAGCGTAAGTCCCTTCTTCGGTGGCTTTCTGTTCTCCGCATCGAAGTTCCAGCGACCGCCAACGGGTTCGCCGCTCTCTTCCATAAGAAGGCCGGTGTTTCGCCGCATCTCGCGATAGAAATTCTCCATACGGAGTTGTTTACGTCCGCTTGCCCACTGCCTAAAGTCCTGCCCGGAACACAGAAAGCGGTCGTCATCAAGGATGTCGATTGGGATGCCCCGTTCCTCTCCTAATGATTTGAGCGCATCAAAAAGCCGCCACTCTCCCGGCTTGGTGACCACCGCACGCGCGCAATCATGTTCTGCGACCGCCCGCTCAACCTCTCCTTGGATTGAGCCGGCGTTGCCATCGCTGTCGAGCTTTACGTAGTCCACGCTCCATCCCGCGTCCTTAAGCTCCTCCGCGAAGTGGCGCATGGCCGAGAACAGGAACGCGATCTTCTTTTTGTGGTGATTGACGTAAGTGGCCTCCTGGTTGACTTCAGCGATCAGGACCACATCCTTTTGGGCATCGGCCGCGCGCAGCCCTGCCAACTTGGGCGAAAGCTGATCGCCCAGGATCAAAACAAGCTGTTTGTCGCCTTCGTCACTCACTACGCTACCTCGAACATGGGGCGCTACCTCAGAAAAAACGGTGCACCCTACTGTCAAATACCGCCGTGATCCATTCATCCGAATGCTGCGTAGACCTATTTGCGGCCAGTCCAGCGCGAAGCGACCGCTGGGCATCCGCGTAGTAACAGGGAAAATGTTGATGGGCAGTATCGTTAGACACACACTAGCGTCGCTCTTTGCGGTGGCGCTCATCGCAACCGCAGCGGCGGCCGGCGCCCGAAGCCCAATGGAACAAGGTTGGGCCGCCTATGAGCGTGGCGACTATGAGCTGGCGGTTGAGTTGATAAGGCCGTATGCGGAAGACGGCGACCCTGAAGCACAGTTTAAGCTGGGTCGCATGTACCAGGAAGGACAGGGCGTTCAGAAGGATCACGGTGAGGCCGCGAAGTGGTACCGGCGTTCAGCCGAGGCGGGTCAGCCTTTCGCGCAGAACAATCTTGGCGTCATGTACAAGCACGGCCGAGGCGTGAAGCAAGATAACGTACAGGCATATTTCTGGTTCAGCCTCGCTTCCAAGTACTACCTCGAATTCGAAGAGATGAACCTGGAGCGCGCCCGCCAGAACCGGCAAGGCGTTGCATCGAAGATGACACCCGACGAGATCAGTGAAGCGCAGGATCTGGTGCGGATTTGGAGTCCAACACCTTACGCCGACGGAGCCTCAGCGAAGCTGCTCAGCCGCTAGACGCGCGAGCGGTCCAGACACTCCGATCAATCGGTTGAAACGATACGAACGTCACTCAATTCGCGGAACTAAGCCATGATCAAAACTCTTGCCCTTCTGATTGTTGCAGTCTTTGGGATATCCGGATCTGTACATGCCGCCACCGGGTTCGGTTTTTCCTTTAAAGGCGTGGATGGCGAGCCGTTGGCGCTCGATCAGTACCGCGGTAAGGCAATTCTGGTCGTCAATACCGCCACCGCTTGCGGTTTTAGCTACCAGTTCAAACACCTCGAAGAGGTTTGGCGGGATCGCAAAAATGATGGCTTGGTTATCGTGGGCGTCTCGTCGAATGACTTCGGCGGCCAGGAGCCTCGGACGGGCAAAGCCCTGCTCAATCACTGCAAAGGCAAGTATGGCGTTTCCTTCCCCCTGACGGAGCGGACAGCCGTCGTGGGCCCCAACGCACACCCGTTCTACCAATGGGCCGCGGAGCAGTCGGGCACACAGCCGAAATGGAACTTCCACAAATACGTTATTGGACGCGACGGAAAGCTTGTCGGCTCTTTTCCCAGCAGTGTGGATCCGCGCTCCGCGCAGATGGCCTTGGCGATCACCTCAGCCTTGAAGCGCCCGACGCCCTAGAAATATTCCGCGCGAACAACGCGGACATCGCTGACGGTCACGATGCCAATCTGACGTGACACCAGGCGAAAGAGCGGATCCAAAACGTCGTTTTCCTTGCTCTCGTCCACAATGCACAAAATTTGGACGACAGAACCGACGCGGCCCACCTGGCCGTCCCGATGCCACGGTCCGTCTTGCCCCCGACCGGCAATCGCCGGCATCACCGTGTAGCCAGATACGCCAAGGTCGTCGAGAATGTCGATGACCCGACCCATGAGCGGCGTTTCAACCATGATTTCGATGCGTTTCTTCGGGAAGGTTTCCATGGCGACCTACTGGAATGATGACGCGGCATAAATATAAATGGGAATGCCGACGGCGAGGTTGAACGGAAAGGTCACGCCTAGCGAAAGTGGTAGGTAAATTGACGGTTTTGCATCGGGCAACGCCACGCGCATCGCAGCCGGCACAGCGATATAGGATCCACTTGCCGCTAGCGTTGTCATCAAAGCAACGCCACCCGGCGAGAGACCGATCAATTGGGCGACAAGGAATCCGAGTGCTGCACCGATCAGCGGCATGTAGATCCCGAAGAGCACTACGGGTGTCGACAGGTTCTTACCCTCGCGCATACCGCGTCCGGCGATCAAACCCATGTCCAACAAAAATAAGCACAAGATTCCCTTGAAGGGATCGACTACGAACGCAGAGATTGACTCAAGCCCATCGGTGCCGGTGACCCAACCGATGACGAAAGAGCCGACGAGTACGACAATCGATCCATTGAGAAAGACTTCGCGCAGAACGGTGCGATCAAGTGTCGATCCATTTGCCGAGTCCCGGGTAAGCCACAGCGCGACCATGATCGGCGGCGTTTCCATGGCAGCGGCGATCGCGACCATGTACCCCTCATAGGCGATGCCCGCGGTCTCCAGGGCTTGGGCGGCGGCGAGGAAAGTCACAATCGAAATGGAGCCGTAACACGCGGCGATTGCGGCCGCGTCCACTCGCGACAACTTTGTCGTCGACCTTAAGAGCGGAAATGCGATAAGCGGAAGCAATGCACTTAGTACGATGCCTGCCAGCAGCGCAATCACAAGCGTTGTGTCGACGCCATGGTCGGCTACACCGGCACCGCCTTTGAAACCGATCGCCAGCATGAGATAGATGGCGAGGCCCTTGGCGATAGCCTCAGGGATAGCCAAGTCTGACCGGCTCAAAGCTGCTAATAACCCCAGCACGAAGAACAGGATCATCGGCGACGTCAAGTTCGCCAAAGCCAATTCGAACATGATGGTCGTTTACCCCCGCTCTCGACACTAGCCCCAGCACATCATTGCAACAAATCACGCTCGGGCGATACCCGATTCTATGAGCGGGGGGCCATTAGATCGCTTACCCCCGAAGAGGCTATCTAAAGCCTACACGTGAAGGGGGTCCGACGGGTAATTTTGGTCCGCCGCATTTTGCTCTAAGTGGCTACAGAGCCATGGTGACCGCTTTGGTCTCCGGGTAGTTCTACGAAGCCTCTGCCCCGTTTCGCACCCCCAGCCAGACGCTTTTAACCCCCGAAGGGAAGGCTTGGGTCGAACACGTGATGGCAGTTGAGCCCGATGGAGCAGTCGCGTTTGGTAGTGCACCGGCACAACACGGCACCCTTAAGAGACATCACGCAGCTATGCGGCCTCCGACTGCAGCGCTTGAGGCAAGGTCTCAGACCAAAGGCGCAGCTGGTCGAGACAGTCGAGTGCCGTAACGCCAAATGGCGTTAGAGAGTACTCAACGGCGATTGGGGCCGTATCAACCACGCGACGTTGGACGAGCCCTTGCGCCTCAAGCTGACGCAGCCGTTCAGTGATCATTTTCTTGCTCGCACCGCCGACCATGCGCGCAAGGTCGTTGAAGCGCACTGGCTCATCCTTGAGATGCCAGAGAATAGAGCCCGTCCACTTGCCGCCTAGGATTCGCATGCCGCGCTCAATCGGGCACGGTCCCTCGCACGCCTCCACGACGTCTTTCCGCCCCCGCTCATCCTTTCGAACTCGCGCCTTCATCTGCTCCTCATAATTCTAGGTTACCGAAAGTATACTGGTTGACTTTCGTTCCCTATGCAACATCTAAATGCATGCCAACACAAGCGGCGGGAACAGACAGCGGGAGCACTCAGTGAGCAAGATTTTCATTATCAACGGTCATCAGCCTTACCCATTTGCCAAGGGCGAGCTGAACGCGGCAATGGCGCAGCGGGCACGAGAGCATTTGGTTGCTGCCGGTCACGAGATCCGGACGACGGAAGTTGCGAAAGGCTATGACGTCGAGCAGGAGGTCGGCAATCATCAATGGGCGGATGTGGTCATCATGCAGTTCCCCGTGAACTGGATGGGCGTGCCCTGGTCTTTCAAGAAGTACATGGACGAGGTGTATACCGCCGGTATGGATGGGCGGCTCACGGAAGGTGATGGACGGACCTCCGAAGCGCCGAAGGAAAACTACGGTACGGGCGGTAGCCTCACGGGCAAGAAGTACATGCTGTCCGTAACTTTCAATGCCCCACGCGAAGCGTTCGACGATCCGAACCAAGAGTTCTTCGAGGGTCGCTCGGTCGACGACCTACTCCTCCCAGCTCATCTCAACGCAAAATTCTTCGACATGACGCCGCTACCAACCTTCGCTGCGTTCGACGTCATGAAGAACCCCGATGTCGAAAATGACTTCAAGCGTTTCGACGATCATTTGCGCGAGGTTTTTCCGGTGCCCCAGGAAGCCGCATCATGAGCCGCCCCGATATCCACCTTTATACGGCCGCTACAATGAACGGCTACAAGCCGGTCATCTTTCTCGAGGAAGCAGGCGTTCCCTATGACTTGACATATGTCGATCTCGGTAAGCGGGAACAGAAAGAGCCGGAGTACGTAAAGCTCAATCCGAACGGGCGCATACCGACCATCGTTGATCGGTCCAATGATGACTTTGCCATTTTCGAGTCGGGCGCCATTCTTTGGTACCTGGCGGAAAGATATGGGCAGTTCCTGCCAGCGGATCCCAATCTGAGATCGGAAACACTCCAGTGGCTAATGTTCCAGATGGCAGGCGTCGGGCCCATGATGGGCCAGGCGATGTACTTCCACCGCATCGCGAAGCCCAACGGCCACGAAGAACCGTTTTCCATAAGGCGCTATGTCGACGAGAGCCGTCGCATTCTTGAGGTCCTGGATTCCCGGCTCGAGGGTCGAGAGTTCCTTGTTGGCGACCACTACTCAATCGCGGACATCGCCACCTACCCCTGGGCGCGCGCCTACCCTTGGGCCAAGGTCTCAATCGATGGTCTTGATCACCTCAAATCCTGGTTCGATCGGATCGATGCGCGCCCCGCCGTGCAAAGGGCGATCACTATCCCGAAGCACGTGCCCGCGTTCTGGGGCCGTGGTGGCGAGGATGCATTTTCCAAAGAGAATGCTGCGCGATTTGCAGTGGACGTAAAGACCGCGTGACCGTGGAGACGAACAGATGACTGAAAAAATCTACACCGTTGCCGTCCTTAAAGCGAAACTGGGTAAAGCAGAGGCGCTCATCTCGGCGCTTGAGGAACTCGCCGCTGAGACTCGCAACGAGGACGGTGCAGAAGAGTACGGCTTCATTCGCGATCTCAAAACGCCAGAGACCGTCCTATCCTACGAGCGATGGACAAGCGGCGAAGCAGAGGCAGCCCATTGGAAGACGCCGCACCTCAAGAAGGCGCTGGAGCAAATGCGCGACATTCTTGATGGCGCACCGACCATCTACAAGGGTCACAAGGTTATCTGACGCACTCCAACAAACCCTAGCTTAGGAGCTCTTTGGCATGAGCAAGACAATACTTATTACTGGCGCCGGATCCGGACTTGGTCAGGGGACCGCGATCGGCCTCGCGCGAAAGGGGCATAAGGTTATCGCCGCCGTCGAGAACTGGCCGCAAGTGAGCGGGCTACTTGCCACTGCGAAGGAAGCCGGGGTCGACTTGGAGGTCACAAAACTGGACCTGTTGAGCAAGGACGATCGCGAAACAGTCTTTCGGAAATATGGCAACAGCGTCGACATCCTGGTCAACAACGCTGCGACGGGCGAAACCGGCCCCATCGCCGAGGTGCCTGTAGATCGAATTCGCCGCGTTTTTGAGGTGAACGTGTTCAGCACGTTGGAGTTCGCCCAACCCTTTGCCAGACTCTTCGCGCAGAAGGCCCGAGGCAAAATCGTCTTCACTTCATCAATCGCCGGCTTCTCAACGTTTAAGTACCTTGGGCCTTACGTAGCCTCGAAACATGCCTTAGAGCCGATCGTCCAGCTCATGCGCGATGAGATGGAGGGAACCGGCGTCCAGATCGCAACGATCAACCCCGGCCCCTTCCGTACCGGCTTCAATGACCGCATGTATGATACGCTCGACCAGTGGTACGACCCTGAAAAGCACTTCACACCGGAAGGTCCGATACGCGACGTGCAGCAGCTGTTTGCCGGAGACGAGTTGCAACTCGATCCCCAGCCCATGATTGACTTCATGGTCGATCTCATTCCGCAGGACAACCACAAGTTCCGCAACGTGTTTCCGGAGCATTTCGTTGGGAATGTGAAGGCCTATCAGGACAGTCTCTGGACCAAGGACATGTGATGGCAAATGCAGCAACCCCCATTCGCATCGACATTGTGTCGGATGTCGTCTGCCCCTGGTGCATAATCGGCTACAAGCAGCTCGAGCGCGCGCTGCAAGAAACAAAGACCGCTGCAGACATCCATTGGCATCCTTTTGAGCTCAACCCTCAAATGGCGAACGAAGGCGAGAATTTGCGCGAGCACCTGGCCGCAAAGTACGGAACGACGCCCGAGGGCAGCCGGCAGGCTCGCGCGAGGTTGACCGAACTGGGGGCCGAGTTGGGATTCACGTTCAATTACACAGACGATATGCGCATGGTGAATACGTTCCGAGCGCATCAGCTGTTGATATGGGCCGAAGAGCACGGCCGCGGCCATGACCTGCATATCGCACTCTTCGCTACATTTTTCGGCGAGCGTCTCGACTTGAATGACCCTGCTGTGCTCGCAGAGGTGGCTGCAGGTATCGGCTTGGACGGTGACGAGGCGCTAGCGGTCTTGGCTGATGGTCGTTATGCCCAGGCCGTGCGGCAAGACGAACAGTTTTGGATCAGCCGAGGTATCGAGGGCGTACCGGCCATGATATTCGATGAAGAGTATCTCGTCGTCGGCGCGCAAGGTGTCGACAACTATCGCTCTATCCTGGAGAAGATTGCTGGGGCATACGCCGCTTGAGCCCTACGATATTTGGGCGACAACAAACTACGAGCCGAGAGACGCCGTTGATCCAACGGCTCGACATCGTGTCGCGAGATTGGAGGAACTATGCCAAGTCAAAAAGCCGTCGTCGTCCGGGCCCCCGGAGGGCTTGATCAACTTGAGCTCCGCGATGTTCCCGACCCCGGCCAGCCGGGTCCTGGCGAAATCCGCGTCGAGCTACATGCGAGCTCGCTGAACTTCCATGACCTGCTGGTTGCCAAGGGTGGGATTCCTGCCGAGGACGGTCGTGTGCTCATGTCGGATGGAGCCGGCAGTGTCGAAGCTGTTGGCGAGGGCGTGACTGAATTTAAGGTCGGCGACAACGTCGTATCCACCTTCTTCCCCCAATGGCTCGACGGACTGCCATTCGACGAAGTCGGTAATTTTCGTGGCACGCCAGGCGATGGCATCGACGGCTACGCCACAGAATATGCGGTCGGGGCCGCAACAGACTTCACGCTCGCCCCGCATGGTTGGAGCCACGCCGAGGCGGCGACAATTACGACCGCGGGTCTGACGGCCTGGCGCGCCCTCATTGTCGACGGGCAGCTTAAGGCAGGCGCCACTGTACTGGTACTGGGCACAGGCGGCGTTTCGATCGCTGCGTTGCAAATCGCCAAGGCCATGGGCGCCTCGGTGATCGCAACCTCGTCCTCCGATGAGAAGCTTGAGCGTCTCCGGACAATGGGTGCAGACCATGTCATCAACTACAAGCAGACTCCGGAATGGGGTCGCGAAGTCCTGGCACTAACCGGTGGCCATGGCGTCGACCACGTTATCGAGGTCGGCGGGCCAGGGACGCTTTCGCAGTCCATCAAGGCCGTGCGCGTCGGAGGCCATATCGCCTTGATCGGTATCTTGACGGGCCGCCAGGGCGACGTGCCCACAATGACGCTCATGGCCAAGCAGGCCAGGCTTCAGGGACTCATTGTCGGGAATCGCCGTGAGCAGCAGGACTACGTGGCCGCGCTAGAACAAACTGGCATTCGCCCTGTGATCGACCGTAGCTTTCCACTTGAGGAGTTGGCTGATGCTTTCCGCTTCCAGGAAACCGGCGGCCATTTTGGCAAGATAGCGATTGAGTGGTGAGCGGTGTAACGCCCTATAACCGAAGCCAAATCTGCAGCGATTACGCAACGTACGCGGTGCGCGGCTACCCTTAGTCCGCACAGTGCCATGCCGCTGGCAACGAATGCTGACGAGTCCTGTTGTGCGAAACGCACCGCAAGATAAATCTTGATTAGCGCCGCTGCGCCCGACAAGATGGCGATGGAAAGGACGCACCCCGATCGACCAATGCGTTGGATTGGAAGAAAAGGAGTGGGTTCAATCTTGGCCGTGCTTTGTCAAATCGACGACGCTCAGCGGGCCAAACAACAGCAGTAAGGGAGGAGATCACTGTGAAAAGAAGTGTACTAGTTGCTTTACTTGTAGTGGGCTTTGCGACGCCAGCTGCAGCAGCGAAGTTCTACACTACCATTAATACCGTCGGTGACTGCGGTATGATCCAAAATCCCACACCGTCAGCTGGCATGAAGAGGATTGGCCCCGATGAGGGGTATGACTCGAGGGAGGCAGCTAGAGCGGCGCTGGCCGACAACAAGGATTGTAAGGGTATCGTCGAATAGACAATCGAGCAGCAACACGAGATAGAGTTCGGAGCCGCCAGCCGTCAGGCTGACGGCTCCTTTATTTTGGGACGGTCGGTCGAATTTCTGAAGAGCGTGATGTCGCGTTGAACGATCACATGGATCGTTGGCGGACGTTCGATTTTCTAAGTAACGCAGACGCCGATCGTCAGTCGCCTTGCCGCCTCTGAAGGGCCAGGTATCCGACAAAGAACAGTGTGGATAGCAAGGCGGCCAGTAAATCGAACTCGAACCAGATGGGGCCCTGTGGTTGGGACCAGTCGTAAAGCGCAGCCATGATCGGGCCGAAGAATAGGATGGTCACGCCCAAAATTAGGCAAAGCACCTGTATGGCCAGTCTGCGACCGAAGAAGCTTGATCCCGCGCTCCCAAAAATCCGCCACCAGAGGATGCGGAGAATGACGAAGATGCCGGTCGCGAGCGAGGCATAAACAAGATAAAGGGCCGACCTCGACTCGATATCCCACGACGCCCTAATTGCGAGTTGGACCTCGACGAAATCGGCAATCAGCGCGCTTGCGGCTGCAAGCAGAAAGAAAATGACGCTTTCTCGGAAAAGATTTGACCGGCCCGCCGACTGCGAATCGTCCGTCAGATCGAGCGAGGCATCGACTTCCGTACCGCATGCGCTACAGAATTTGTCGTCAGGACGCAACGGCGCGCCACAGTTTCGGCAGGTCTTATCCATCTGACGTCTGTCCCCCCGTGCGCTTGCATCCCCTGGCATGCGTGGCCAAGGGCCAGAATCATCATCGAGGCATTACGATAGCCCATCAATGAGCAGGACACACATACCACTGATGCCCTCTTCCAGAGAAATCGCAGCAGTGGAACCGCACGCCGTCAGACGTCCACCCGAACGGGCCCTGGCCTCTACGCGGTCCGTGATTGCATTCGGGCGACACCCGCTTTAGTCACAGTCCACGATGTGGGAAGCGATAAGCAGCTGGGATGGTTGGAACGAGGTCAGCACGGCGGGTGCGTGGTTCATCACGGCCTGCCTTCTCTTCATCGGACTACTAGGCTGCTTTCTCCCGATCTTACCTGGACCGCTGATTATTTTGATCGCTGTCATGTTCCACTGGCTGATGCTTGGGAAAGAATCCGGGGTTGATTGGCTGACATTTGTCGTTCTGGTCGCCCTCATCATCGCATCGCAAATTTATGACGTCGTCAGCGGTGCCGCTGGATCTCGATGGTTCGGCGGGACAAAGTGGGGAGCGATCGGCGCGGTCGTCGGTGCGATCGCCGGACTTTTCTTTCTGCCGCTCGGACTTATCCTCGGCCCGCTCATTGGTGCGGGTGGCTTCGAGCTCGCGTTCGGCAATCAAGATGCCCGGAAGGCGGCCGTTTCAGGGGTTGGCTCCGCTGTGGGTGCGCTTTCGGCCGTGTTGGCGAAAGTGCTCATTGGCGTGCTGATGATTGTGTGGTTCCTGGTGGACGTGTTCTTTATTGGCAATTAGACGCGCTGTTTCGGCGTGCCCGCTCGGCCAGGCGACCACAACATCTACCCTCTAACCACTTGCCGAGATCCGCACTTCGGTCGACCCAGTCCTGCGGTTGTCCGTTTCGCCCCTAAGGTCTGCACACTGCGGTGTAGCGCAGTGCGGCGACGATCTTTGCACCTCCAATCAACGCGGAAGTCTAAAGCGAACGTAGCGCAGCGGCGCTGAGGCAAACGCAGACGATTATCGTAAGCGGCCAGCGAAGACGTGGATACCAAGCGGGGGCCTCACCCCGTTTCACCGCATAAAGATCGTACAGCAAGAGACCGACGAAGCAGAGCGCCAGCCATATGAATTGCATGCCGCCGCCGATGAACGCCGTGGCCGTCGCAGCAAGAGCCGGTAGAACGCTCACAAAGTACCGCCGCCAGGGTTGATCGCCGGAGGGCGCCGTCATCGCTAACCCCCAGTGTACGGCCCCCATGAACGAAAGTATCGCAATGCTGTAGGCGATGAGGGCCTGCCGAGAGACCACGGCTGACACGTCACTGCCTGTGAGCCACATGCCCGTCAGAAACAGAAATGGAATGAGGCCCGCGGCGCCAAGAACGACAGCGGGCGCCGGTATCGGCGAAATCTGTTCTTCAGGCTGCGGTGTGCTCATGATGACGCGTAGCCCTCTGTCCTACCAATGCTCCGTGCCGCGCGCGCCCTTCGGGATGCCTTCAAGGTTAGGCGTCACCCAACCTCCATAGAACCCTCCAGGTTGAGGAACCGCGAGGAGCTCGCCAACGCGGCACTCCTCCATCAAACTGGCGTAGAAGGCCAGGTATCCGGCGATCGGCGCGAAAGGCTCGGTTGGGTCTTCATAGCTCCAAGCGGCTGCTCTCGCAGTAACGGAGCCCCCGATGACGTCGAAGTACTGCGCGACACCCTTCCACTCGCAGAAGCTCCGTCCCTGCGCTGGGATAAGCGTGGCAGACACGTCCTCTGGCGGGAAGTAGTAGGTCGGTGCGTGATGGGTCTCAAGGACGCGCATCGTGCGAGTGGAGTCCGCGATTACGGTACCGCCGAGACGCACAGTAAGCCGGTGTTCCACAGGTTCGAGCGCGGGCGGCCGTGGGTATGATTGAACGTTCTCTTTGGGTAGGTCGGTCATGGCGGCGCCCTACATATCGCACATTTGCAAGCACCGCGAGAGGTGGACATTCGCCGACGAGCGCCGGCTTCCGGGGACAATCGCGGATCGTCCCCGGAACGCAAGTTGCTACTCAACCGGCTCGATATCGCCAGGGCGCCAGGTCTTGTCGAACCAAGCTTCCGTTGGGCTGTAGAGACGCAAAATCGTGAAGAAGCCTTTGCCAGGAACTGTCTGGATCCAGTTGTCCTCGAAGCCCTCAGGAGGCTCGGGGCCGAAGTAAAGGTCAAGCGAACCGTCCTCGTTGTACTTGACCTTGTCCTTGTGCTTCTCGCTGTTGTAGCTCGGGAAAGGCTGATCCGTCTGCAATTGTGAACGCGTTTGCGGGTCGTACAGAACGATGGACGTGAACTTCTTGGCCGGTGGGTCCTTAGGCAGGTTCAGTTTGTATGTCTTGCTGCCATCCAAATAGTCGCCGTTGGCATCGAGCGCACCCCAGGCATACTGAGAGCCCTTGCCAACCAGCTTCTTCGTCATGGCCGGCGTATTCACCGTCGCGAAGTAGAAGAACTCCGTACGTCCGTCGAGGTCACGGCCGCCCTTGCCGTCTTCCCGTAGGAACTGATAGTTGCCACCCGGGAAGCCGATCTTCCAATAGCTGCCGTCATAGAGAAAATCGCCCGGGTTGCGCTCATACCAAAGAAGCGTACGTGCGGTGGCGTTCCCCACCTCGGCGGCCTTGATCAGGATGTTCTTCATGCGGAGATCGGGCGCGAACGGTTTGTCCTTCTCGATCCCGATCGAGGCAAAAAGGCCGCGCAGTTCAGGGTCGAGCATCCCTACTGGCTCGCGCTGGATAACCGAGTTCAGCTCCTTGAAGAAATTGAAGTCTGTCGAGTGGATCGTATTGATTGGTTGACGCGAACCGTTCTCGAAGACCATCTCTGGTGGATTATCTTTCTGCGACAGGGGGTAGACCTTGATGCCATCGCGGAACAATTTGCTTGAGAATTCGGGTTTGCCGTCTTTGAGGAATCCCCGCGCGATGTACCAATTCACCCAGCTGGGCGACTTGGCGACGAAATAAGTCTCACCATCGACCTCCGCTTCCATGCCGCCGACGGGTGGATCGAGATCGCCGTCATAGTCCGGCGGCAGGATTAGGTATTTGCCGCCCTTTCCAGCATCGGGTCCGGGCGGTCCGGTGTCGACGACAAATCTAAAGAAGGCGTCGTTCACCGTACCTGGCCCAGTCCCCGGTGGAACCTCGATCACAGTCGGCCCGTCCGCTTTTAGGTCGAGAATAGTGCTCAAGTAGACGGTATCGGTGTTGCCAGTTAGGAACAGCGGATTGCTGTCCATCAAGTCGTCGAAGATCAGTATCCGATTGGATTGCGTCTTGCCGTCGACCACCTGACTGCGACGTATGGCCTCCATCGAAGCGGCCGGCATACCGTTCAGGAATGTCTGCACGCCACGTATGTAATCGAGGTGGTTGTAGAGCGCCTCGGCGGTCGCAGGCTTCGGTATCCCATCGAAGAATTCAATGTCGCCCACGCGCGTGGGGTACTTGTCCGGTGTCAATAAGCCTTCTGGGATCTTGGTGTTGTAGCCTGGCGTTGGCTCCTCGGCCAGCGCCGGCTGATTTATCATGAGCACCGAAAATAGCGCTGCTCCGAGAGCACATCCCAGAGATTTCATCCCAAGTCTCCTCTTACTTGATCCTCATTTGACTGGCTCGGTCGCAATCGAGCCCGCCGGGTATTTGGTATCCTCACTGCGCAACGTGATAATCAAGAACACTAAGCAAATCGCCCAGATGACACCTTTGAGAATCACCGATTGCACTTCTTCATAGGGATGATCGGGGCGAATTGTGGCACCTCGGAGCCACGTTTCAAGGTGCGCAAAGAACGTAACAAACATGCCACCTGTTGCATACGCCCAGGCAACTGCCATTAGCTGCGGTGCAACTGCACGCTTCTGTTGCCAGCAAACGGCGGCCGACAAAAGCAGCGCGCCACAAACGTAATTCTCAACCATCGTCGTCGCATTCACCGAAAGGTAGCTAAGCTCTCTCCGGAGTGTTTCTCCGGCGATGAACACAAACGCCATGACCTATGCGGCATAGTAAGCGGATCGCATCAGAAACTCCTGGTCGAGTTTGCAGCGGACGCCAATATAGAGACGTGCTCGTCCAAGCCAATCATCTCATTCTCAGTATCTGGGTAGTTCTTATCGCCCACGGCATTCGTTGCCTGGACAGGCTAGCCACCGCTTCCGCTGACGCTCTACTTGTTGCACCTTGGGTGATCTGAGACCCTCAGAGCGGAGGTCAACCGCCATGACCGTTATCGTTCCAGCGCATATACCCGCGCCCTCGGCTACGATCTCACCCGTCAGGATTTCACACTGCAGCATCCAGACAGCCCAGGTGCCTGCGATGAAGAAGTGGTACGAGACGGTTCTTGGTGCCGCGACTGTGTACCAAAGCGATAAGGTCTGCCTGCTCACATTCGATGACGAGCATCATCGTGTCGCCTTGATCCATACGAATGACGCAACGCCTAACGATCATCGAGGACCAGGCATCGTCCATATTGCGATGACTTATGCCAAACTCGGCAATCTCGTTTCGACATATGAGAGACTCAAATCGTTGGGGATCAAGCCGGATTCGGCGATCAACCATGGCCCGAGCACGTCACTCTATTACTGCGACCCCGACGGCAACCATCTCGAGCTGCTGGTCGATAATTTTGCCAGCGTGGCAGAACTGGAGGCTTGGTTCAAAACAGGGGCCCATGAGCGCCATCCTGGCGGGGAACCATTTGACCCGGAAGATCTCGTAACGAGGTATCGTGAGGGCAACAAGCAGCCTGAGGTCTTGACGTAGCCCCCACCGCCTACCCCATGCATTAGTTGAGTCGCGTTCGCGAGGTCTCGGGGATCAGAGACAACACCGCCAGCGACACTGCGGCCGCAGCAATAATGTAAAGAGCTGGAGCCACGTTGCTGCCAGTCTCTTTGATGAGCAGGATCGTAATCATTGGTGTGCTGCCCCCAAACAAGGCCATGGATAAATTGTAGCCAAGCGACGTGCAGGTGACCCTCAGATGGCCAGGCACAATCTCTGTCATGGTTGAAGGGGCAGTTCCCGAATAGGCACCAACGATAAGGGCAAAAGCTAACTGACACGTAAGCGCGACCCAAAAATTGCCTGATGAGATAAGGATGAAGAGCGGCAACGCAAATACGATTGCAGCCACCGCGCTTGCGCCAAGCACACGCTTTCGTCCAATGCGGTCAGAAAGCGCGCCCGCGGCAGCCGTCACCGCCAAAAGCGCGATCAAACCCACCGTCGAAATAGTGAGCGCGGACGCTTCCGTGAGACCGATAAATTTGCTGAGGTAAGTCTTCATGAATATGAAGATCATGAAGAAGGAGACTGCATGCATGAGATTGAGGCCGACGACACGCAGGACCGTCGGCAAGTGGTTCGTAAGCGCATCTAGGATTGGAAGCTGCGCTTGCTTCTGATCCTGCTGGCCGCCGCGTGTCTCTGCTAGGTTGCGCCGCAGATACAATCCAATGATCCCGACCACACCGCCGGCGAGAAACGGGATGCGCCAACCCCAGGCATCAACCGCATCGGCGGGGAGAACCAGAAAAAGGATGTTCGCCGCGGCGGACCCCAAGAGCGTGCCGACACCAGCACCGAGGATGGACGCTGTACAGAGCAACCCGCGGTGGCCGTCGGCGGCGCACTCTGCGCAATAGCAGACCGAACCGGTGTATTCCCCGCCGATAGAGAACCCCTGCAGCATGCGGAAGAAAACCAACAGAGCAGCGGCGAGAGGACCGATTTGCTGAACCGTCGGCAACAGTCCGATTGCGACGGTGGCGAGCGCCATTGCGACCATGGAGCCCACAAGCACCGGGCGTCGACCATAGCGGTCGCCAATGTGGCCAAACAAGATCCCGCCAATCGGCCGCATGAGATGGCCTGCCGCGAAGACGCCGAATGTGATGATGAGTGAGTCGATTTCATCAGAACGCGGAAAAAACAGACGCCCCATCGTTGCTGCGAAGAAGGCGTAGACCGCGAAGTCGTACCACTCGAGAATATTTCCAACGGCACTTGCGAGTGCGGCGCGCCGAGGGGCGAGCGGTGTGTGGTCTGCTTGGGGTGACAACACTTTGACGGATCGAGAATTGAATGATGGAACGTAGATCTGGACCTCGACGCCAAGTGTAGCATTCTCAGTTAAACTTAAAACTTTTCGTTAGCTCGCACATGATCCGATGACGGCGGACCGATGCAACGGCGATACGAAGAATTCACGTCCGTGCACCAACAGCCGTAATGCGGACGATAGATCCACCCGCACGCTAAGCTAGGGCACCAGCGTTGTCGCTATGTGACAACGCACATTGTATAATTGCCCCTTCAAACAGCTTTGGTCAGACGTTCTTTGGGAGATGGTGGGCATGGCAGTTACGTTGGCAGAATTTATCGTATGGGTGATTATTGGGATGATAGCTGGATCGCTGGCCGGCACGGTGGTCACGGCCAAGCGGGACGGCATGGGCCGTTGGACCAGCTTGGGAGTCGGGATGGTCGGAGCCTTGATCGGCGGCGCCGTATTCAGCCTATTTGGGATTTGGCCAGCTCTCGATGCTATCTCCGTGTCGCTTAGGGACATTGTTGCGGCATTCATTGGCTCCTTGATCTTCTTGCTAATTCTTTGGATCGCAAGGACGAGTGGATCCAACAAGAGTTGAAGCCTCACTGGAAAAACAAATGGCAAAGAAAAACCGAAAGACGTGTCTTGTGCTGCACAAAAAGTCCTGCACGAGGCCCGAGGTAAAGGCAGCGGTCAAGCACGCACGGCAATCGGGCATTGATATCGATGTCTACATCCCCTGGAACGGGAGATCCCTTCGCGACTACGTTCGGCAGTCGATCAAGAATGGTGCCGAACGGATTATTGCCGGCGGTGGCGATGGCACGTTGAATGCCGTGGTCAATGCCATGATGAAGCAAGACAAAAGCCGCGGTGCGTCGCTCGGCATTCTCCCGCTCGGCACGGCAAACGACTTCGCGAGAGGTGCTGGCATTGACTCAAACGATCTGGGAGGCGCACTCCTGTTGGCTTGCACGGGCAAGCCGACCAAAGTCGACGTCGGGCGAATGAATGGACAACACTTCATCAACGTCGCAAGCGCGGGGTTCGGTGCGGAAGTGACCGCATCAACACCCCAGGATATGAAGAAGTCCCTCGGCGGAGCGGCATACTCCATCATGGGTTTTGTTAAGGCGTTTCATCTGGAGCCGTATGAGGGGCGGCTCGTTCTTCCCGATGGCACCGCTGAAGAAGGCTCAATGCTGGTCATGGCAGTCGGAAACAGCCGCTTTGCAGGTGGAGGATACAACGTAGCGCCTCAAGCGAGCCTCACCGACGGCTTGCTCGACGTGGCAGTCTTGAGCGGATCACGGCCCACATCGATGAACCGCATCACGGCGGAACTGAGGGACCCGACGAATGCCCAGAATGAGCACCTACTCTATCGTCAACTTTCGAAATTCAGGATCGAATCCAAAAAACCCATGCATGTGAACCTGGATGGAGAGCCCGTCCAAGGTGTCAGTTTCGATTTTCACTGCTGCCCGGGAGCCTTGCCGGTGGTTCTGGGCGAGTCTGGCGCGAACGGTTAGCCCGTGTCGGTGCTTCGGCCCGCCATGAACACCTCGTATTATGACAGTGTCATAGGTCTGCTATATATGATGCAGACGGAGTAAGCTCGCCAACGAGCCTGAGACGCTGCAAGTGGGAGGACATGTATGTCTGAAGTCGTCACCAAAACGCCTCTTCAATATCTCGACAGAGCAACTAGTGCGATGCACAGCCTTGGCCTCATGCCAGATGAGAGTGGGGAGGAACCGATAGCCGGGCTGCTCGAGAAGATCTCGGATCTAGATCCTGACCGGATTGCAGTGATCACCCGCACGCTAGATCAGATGAGTGTATTCAACGAAATTGTGCGTGAGCAGATCAGTCAAGTTACGATCGGCGAGCGCTACGACGACATCACACAGGGCTTCAACTCGATTCGTGACGATGCGAAACGCATGGTTGATCAAATCGCCGACGATAAACTCGACGTTTTTGAACGCGCAACGAACGTCTGGATGAAGATCTCGCGCGGAGATATTGCAGCCCGCTTCGACAAGCTCAAGGAGATCTATCTTGATGTGTCTAGTGACACGAAGGATCAGATTCAGCGCGAGCACATAATCATGGAAGCCTATCAGGACTTTCGCGGTGCGCTGAAACAAGCCGAGGTGTCGGCCCTGGAGGTGCTCAAAAAGGCGGAAGCCGAACTCTCGGCAGCAAAAGACAAGCTCAACGCCGCATCGAAGTCCGTAGAGGATTATCAGGGAGACGACACCGCTGAACGCGCGCGGCTAGAACTTACCCGTGACGAGCTGTTGCGCCAGATGCAGAACTCCGAGGGCCGCTACCAAATCGCCAAAGACCTCGCCGACAATCTTACGATTGGCTACAACACCTCCGAACTCATTATGGCCCGGCTGATGCAGGCGACGTCTGCGAAAGAGCGCGTGTACCAGCAATCAGTCTCATTTTTCAGCACGAATGACTCGGTCTTGACGGCACTTAAAGCGTCGTTCACGGGCATGTTCGGTCTTCACGAGGCGACTGAGACTCTCAACGAGATGAAGGAAGGCGTCTCGAAGTCGATTGAGGTCCTCTCCGAAATCGGTGGCAAGGTGCAAGAAGAAGCGCTGAAGGCCGGTTATGGTCCAACTATTCGGGCTGACGCTGTGAAGAAGCTGGTGGACTCGGTGGTCAATTATCAGGAGAAATCAACTGAGATCATCGCCGAGATGCGCAAGCTTGCCACTGAGAATTCCGAAGAGATTAGAGAAGCCGTTGAAGACGGCAAGCGTCGCGTTGCAAAGCTCGCTGAGAAAGGCAACGCGCTCTTGCTCGAAGAGCGGCCGCAGACGGAAGCAGCTTCCGGTTAATGGTCGGCGCTTGGCAGATTGCGAACGAAAATGAGTGAAGAGCGTGCTGAGAAATCGGTAGCGGCGCCCAAGCTGGACGACTTGATGATGGCGATGGATGTGGTCGACACGCTCCGTCATGAGCAGGACCTCGTCCAACGCGAGCTGGACCAAGCAAGCCGGGATGACGTTCTCAAGAAGCGCTTGCGCGAGCTCTACGAAGGCCAAGGACTCGAAGTCAGCGAGGCCATTCTTGACGAGGGTATCAAGGCCCTAAAGGAGAGCCGGTTCACCTACGAGCGCCAAGGCTCGGCGCTGATGCGCGGACTCGCGATGCTCTGGGTCCGGCGAACAATTGTGGGTGGCTTGTTGGTTGCCCTAATGCTCGCCGCTGTACTCTTCCTGGGAAACTGGTGGTGGCAGTGGTCTTCGGCCAGGCAGGAGGCTGAGGCCGCGCGTATAGAGCTCACGCAAACACTGCCAGACGCATTGAATGCGGCAGCGCTTGCGGCCAGTGCAGTAGCGCACACACCGCAAGCCAAGGACGCAGTGGATGCTCTCGAAGCGGAAGCCGCGAGTGCCCTGTCCCGATCAGATGCTGCCCGCGCTCGCGCGGTGATTGCCAATCTCGAGGGTCTTCGAGACGACCTGGCGCTGACTTACAACTTGGTCATTGTGCAGCGTGGTCAATCGGCTGTGGAGACGACGCCCGATGTCAATCCAAATGTGCGGAACTACTACCTGATCGTCGAGGCGATTGCGCCGGACGGTTCGAAGCTGTCGCGAACGATCACCAATGAGGAGACCGGTCAGCAAGAGACCGTTGATATGTGGGCCGTGCGAGTGCCACAGCAGACTTACGAGACCGTCCGCGTCGACAAGCTCGATGACGGCATCATTCAGGAACGAATCCTCGGTGTTAAGCAGCGTGGTTCGCTAAGGCCGGTCTATTCTATGCCCGTCTCGGGCGGAGCAATCACCAAATGGTAGCGGGCTGACATGATCTCGTCGCGCAACGCGCTATCGTCGCTGGAACAGGCCCTTCGCGGTATTCGCCGCGACGAGGAAAATCTATCAGGCGTTTTGCGAAATGCGTCTGAGGAGCTCGCGTCTGTCAGGACCCGACAAGCCGATGCCTTCCGCGCGCTCGCACGCTTGCGTCTCGACGCGCTGAAACAAGGCGAAGTCTTCGGTCAGATTGACACCGTAGAAGCCAGAGCACTCGAGTTGATAAGGCAATGGCAGAAACGCGTGGATGAGGCGATCGACGAACGGAACGCACTGGAAATGCAGATTGAGCGAACCGAGGACGAGCGTCTAGAGAAAGTCGACGATGTCGATGCCGCCATCCAGGCGATTGAAGATCTCCAAGAAGCTACAGAACCTGAGATTGAGGCGGATGCCTCGTGGCAGGCTCAGCGCAAGAAGCTTGCAACTGCGACATCGGTGGCCAAGGCAGCCGACGAGAAGGCAAACAATGCAGAGGCCGATCTCGACGACAAGGGTAAACCCTACAAAGCCGACCCGCTCTTCATGTATTTGTGGAATGCCGGTTTTGGGACATCAAAGTATAAGTCTGGCGGCCTCACGCGTTTTTTCGATGCATGGATTGCACGGCTTATCGGGTTCGAGCGCGCCCGCCAGGATTATCACATGCTGACGGAGATCCCGAAGCGACTGCGACAGCACGCTGACTACGTGGCTGAGAAAGCAGAAGCGGAGGATGTCGCTCTGGAAGAGATCGAGCGCCGACTGTTGGAGGCTCGCGGCATCACCCAGCTTGAGAGCCGATTGGAAGCGCTGCATAAGGCGTTGACCGATGCTGAGGCACGGCTTGATGCGCTTCGCTCGGAATTTGAGCAGCGGGCGCAAGACGACAAGATCCTCCTGGACCCCAAGCAGGACCCATCCCATCGCGATGCGGTCGAAATGCTTGCGAAGGCCCTCGAACGAGAAGACCTCGATCAGCTTTGGCGCGAAGCGAAGCAAACACCTACGGGCGAAGACGAAGGTCTCGTTAGCCAGCTGAATCAAGATCTCAACCGCATTCGAGATGTCGAACGCCAAATCACCGAGGCACGACAGGCGATCGTGAGACTCGCTGAGCGACGCGTCGAGCTGGAGCGCTCACGCGACCGCTTCTATCGCTCAGGCTACGACAATCCAATTGGCGGTTTCAGCAACGGGGACGCAATTGGCGAGGTGATCGGAGGAATTCTGGCTGGCGCGTTGGAGAGCGGAAAACTCGATGATCTGTTCGACATCGGCTATCGGCAGCGGCGGCGCCCCCGCCGCGGCAACGTTGGTGGCGGCTTCCGCTTACCTTCCGGCGGCAGATGGACAGGAGGCGGTACCATCGGCGGCGGACGCCGCGGCCGCTCAAGACCGGGCGGCTTTCGCACCACCGGTGGATTCTAGCCCCCTGCCCCAAATGTTCGCCAATGGGACGAAGCAATGAAGCGGATCCAGCTCGAGCCACCCAACCAACCGGTTGCTTTTGTACTGATTTCTGACCCAACGCATAATCGGGCGACTTTGCCAACGAATACAGTCGGCCTTGAGATCATCGGTGAGTGACATCTCGTAGTAGACAGGCATCTCTGGCGGCCGCGCGAAAGGCGCGAGCAGGCTGGCGACTGCAACATCGGCTCTTCTGAACGAATCCCCCGCGAGATAGGGGCGACCGTCGCCGAGCTTCTCATCGCGCCAGTCTAATTCGACTTCCAAAATTGATCGGCTCTCCGCGGCGGCCGTATCCGTGACTCCATAAGCCGGCATAATCAGCCGCCGCGTCACGGGCCACATCATGTCGCCAAGAAAACGATGGGTTCGACTGGCGTTCTGAAACAGTCCGGGCTTGGCGTACTGAGGAAACCGGGGAAGTATTTCCGCGTGTGCAAGGCGTCTAACATGCCAGCCGATGATACTATTGGGGCACTCCTCAATCTTTCGGGAGCCCTCTTTTGTTAGTTGGCGGCTGGGATGCTTCGACTGGGCATCCGCCCAATCAATGATCGCGTCGCTGCCGTGCACAACCTTCTCTCCGTCTCGCACGATCGGCACAGTGGTCCTTTAGGCACCGCATCGTTTGCTCAGGATCTGATGCAATCCCGGCGGCCAACTGATCTCGTTGTAGTCAATGTCGTGCCAGCCGAGTGCCCAGCGAGCCTTTTCGCAAAAGTGCGAAATTCCAGAAGTGATAAGGCTTGCACTTGAATTGGTCATCGGGCCCTCCGTTGCCAATCGAGCCTTTTGCGCTGATCAGCCAACGATCTGAGTGTACTGCAACCAACGTGCGCCAGGTCGAAGCATGGCGTATGCCGACTGAAATCAGATGCTGGCGACAAGCTTGCGGACGCAGTCAGCGCCGCTCCAAGATTGCTGGAATCTTGTTGGCGGGGAGCAGGGTGATTTGCGGCTTGAAGGCAATGTCGGCGTCCGTCGCGAGCGTGAAGCGATAGCGCTGTCCCACGCCTGCGAGGATGATCGCAGCTTCGAGTAAGGCAAAGGTGTTGCCGACGCAGACCCTCTGCCCTCCTCCAAACGGATAATAAACAAACTTGGGAAGCTTCCGCTGTAGACCATTGTCCCAGCGCTGCGGCTTGAACGACTCTGGATCGGGAAAGTACTTTGGATCGCGATGGCTTACCCACTGACTCATGAAGACAGTGTTGCCGCGCTTTACGCGATAGCCGCCGAGTTCCAGGTCTTTTGTGGCTTCTCGACCGATCACGTAAACGGCCGGACAGAGCCTCATAGACTCTAAAATCACTTTCGCCGTATCGGGGAGGTTTGCCACATCCTCTACCGATGGGATACGCCCCCCAAGGACACGCCGCCACTCATCAACAACGCGCTCTTCTGCGTCGGGATTTTGCGATAGCAGATACCAGGTCCAAGCGAGCGTAAGTGCAGTTGTCTCATGGCTCGCGAGATAAAGCGTCATCAATTCGTCGCGAAGCTGCTTATCCGTCATCCGAACGCCATCCTCTGGCTCTAAATGAACCAGACGAGACAGCAGATCACCGCTGCCGCTGTCCCGTTTCCGACCCGATTCGATGAAGCCGTTCACGACCTCGTCGAGTTCTCGTATCCCGCGTTTCAGACGGACTGTTTCTGGCGTTGGCAGCCACAGAGGCGCCTTGAAAACACTGCGGAGACGCGCCGTCATGATGTCAAAGACCAAGTGGAGCTTATCGGCGAAGCGCTGGCGATCCCCAGCATTATCGATATCGAACAGCGCCTTGAGGGCGATTCTGCTCGTTAAAGCTCCAAACTCGAACTCGACATTGACGCGTTGGCCCGGAGACCACGACTGAAGCATATCCTCCGTAAGCGCCTCCATGATTGGCGCGTAAGAGCGTACACGGCTTTTTGCGAACGCCGGTTGCACGAGCTTGCGCTGACGCTGCCAATAAGCGCCCTCGCTTGTTACAAGACCTTCGCCCAGCACTGGCTTGAAGGCCCGTGCGCCGAAATGCTTGACGTAGTGCGAAGCGTCGCGCACCAAAACCTGCTCGACTAAGTCGGGTCTGCTGGCAAGGAAGACCCGCTTGGGCCCAAACCGAAAGCTCGCAAGCGGTCCGTACTCTCTCGCCGTATCGAGTAGAAATTCGAGAATGCCACTGCGAAAGGCTTGAATACTGCCCCCAATGAGAGTGCCTCGCGGCCCGGGAGGCAAACCTGAGTGTATTGGCTTGGGTGACACCATTATCCGACAGACAGATCGAGGACACCAGCAGAGCGGAGGGGTCGACTACACGCGCATACAAATCGTCAGTCAACGCGGCAATCTGTCAATCTACAGTTGCTTTACAGGTGTTACCACCCTCCCCCATCACGTCGCAATTCTTCCTTCTCTTCCCTGTTCCAAAGTTCTCTCACCAGACTGCTATTTGAGCAACTCAGAGCGCGCTTTGGTAGGCCACTCACGGCGTTGGCGGCTTCGACTTTGAGCGTCATCTGGCCGCGCCAGAGTACATGCAGCCGTCAAACACAACGGGCAAACTCCGTGCGGTCGCATCAAACGGCTGTGGATCTGTCCCGCCTGGGCGAACGTCTCAATCCCGCGATTGATGCGGAGAGCCAGCATGGAGCATGCGCAAGACACACAGAGCCTTCGAGACCAGCTTGAAGCCTGCGAGATTAGGCTCGCGGGCAAAGACGGTCGGTCCTACGCGATACGCCCTATCCGTACCTCGGACGCGGCATCACTGATACGCGGCTATGATGCGACGTCCGATAGGCTCAAATGGTTCCAACTGCTGCATGCCATTCCGCATCTAACAGAGACCATGGCGCTGGACTTCCGCAGCCCAGATCCAACGCGAGACAGTTGTGTTGTTGTTGAGGGCTGTGACGAGCTTGACGGTGAGATCCTCGGCGGCACTCGAATATCGGGCGTGGCCGACGGCGCCAAAGCAGAGTTTTCGGTTTCGCTGCGGCCTGAGGCTCAAGGCTTAGGCCTTGCGAGGAAGGCGCTCGAGACAGTCTTCGCCGTTGCAAAGGAGATGGGCTACGTACAAATCTGGGGGTCGATCCACCGGCGCAACGAGCCGATGTTGCGGATTGCCGAAAGTATGGGTTTCATCTCCGGCGAGATGTCGAAAATCCAGCACTGATGGTGGCGGAATTGACCCTATAGGCGCCTATTGAAGGGCGCTCAAGCGGAGTCCCTCTTTCGACGAGAAATGCGACTGCGATTCTGTTGGCCAAGCGCCTCGATCGGGCACGAAAGACGGCCCCGACCAAAAGGCCGGGGCCAGGTGACCAATGAGTCTGCAGGATTCTAGTGCCGTGTCAGCCCGACTACTGGCTAGACGACAGCTTCAGCGGCTCTGTGACCACTGCTTCCTGGTGTGCGTGGAAGCAAGCGGACAAGCCAACCGTAGCGGCAACCACCACCGCCATAGCAATTAGCTTACGCATCTCTCAGTCCCCCGAATTCGTTTCCCTAATTAAGAACCCTCACTTTAACCACTCCGCCACGGAAAAACTGTGCGATTCTGGCAACACTCAGAGCTTTTTTCTGGATGGCTTCTGTGTTGCATTTCGGGCGCGGAGCGAGGAAAGCTCCGGGCCGAAAGCGGAACAGTTGTCGAAATCTCCTGAATCCCCTAGTCCAGCGCCCGATCTCTCGCCCTCAGGGTCGATGGTCCGGGTGCAGATGAATGGGTAATGCCGCCAATCGGGTGCTGGCACACCTGTCTCAAGGTCTCGACCGAAGGGCCCCAATGTTCGTCACCGCGACTGTGAGCTGCCAAGGTGCGCGCGACATTGGAGAAAAACGGCGAGCGCACCACCAGGACTATTAGCTCCCAACAAGTGCAACATACGCCTGTAAACGGTGTTTTACGTCGTCGATGTCGCGCAGCACCCGTTCGACACCTGCTGTCTTACTGGCTGTTGTTCCTTGTTCCCTGAGTCGAAGTTCGTTCTTCAGGATATCAAGATCACGCTCGTACATCTCGATCAGCATTCTGAGCGCTATCACGTGGTCATCTTTTGACATCAGGCCCTACCTATCGAGCAGACATTGTTAGTGTTTATGTCAAAGTCTGCCAAGCTCCAATGAACGGCATTCACTAATTTCTGACGCTCTTGCAATATGCAAGCTCAGAACGAGCCCAGAGCCGTGCCGAGTAGAATGACGGCAGCGAGCGCAATAAGGGCGCCGACTATCGCAACCATGAACACATCTATGTAGCTCTGCTTGTGCGTGACACCGCACACGGCAAGCAACGTGACGACGGCACCGTTGTGCGGAAGGCTGTCGAGGGTCCCAGCGCTCATAACGGCAACCCGATGGAGCAGCTCGGGATTGATGCCGTACTGGCTGGCAAGCTCCATGTATGTGGGGCCAAGCGCATCGAGCGCGATCGTCATACCGCCAGATGCCGAGCCTGTGAGCGCAGCGAGAACGTTGGTTGCAACAGCCAGCGATACCAGCGGACCCCCACCAATTGACAGAACCCAATCGCGCACGAGGCCAAACGCTGGCAATGCAGCGATCACCGCGCCAAAGCCTACAAGACTAGCGACGCTGAACGCAGGCAGAACCGACGCGTTTGCTCCCGCATCCATGGTCTCGCGCAACGAGGGCAGCCGGCGAAAATTTAGGGTGATCAGCGTGAGTAGTGCCACGAATAGGGCGACAACAACGGCCCAGACGCCTCCAACCCCTGCGAGCGTGGTCGCGCCCCATTTTTCTTCGGCAAGGAAGCTGGTGTTCAGGCGGGGAAGCACAACGACGCTCATCAGCAAGTTGACCGAGATGACGACAACAAGCGGAAGCAGCGCAACAACAAAGCTGGGGTCTGAGCGTGCATGACGCCCATGCGGCAACTCGGCGGGATCGAACTCGCTAGCGATTGCCGCGCGTTCGCGGAGGCTCGGATCGTCAGCGGAGAGCGCCGGACACGTCGCCGCGTCGAACCCCTCACCTGCACGGCGCGCGGCCTTCTCCGCTTGTGAAAGCCACCACAATCCAAAGCCGAGCATGATGGCAGCGGCAATAATGCCGAGACCAGGGGCGGCGAACGGTGTCGTGCCGAAGAAGGGCATCGGGATCGCGTTTTGCAGCGCCGGCGTACCGGGCAGCGCGGACATGGTGAATGTCATGGTTCCGAGCGCGATGGCGCCCGGCATAAGTCGTCGCGGAATCGCGGCCGTCTTAAACAACCCCTGCGCCATCGGCACGAGCACAAAGATTGCGACGAACAGGCTAACGCCTCCATAGGTGACGATGGCACCGCCGAGCACGACGGCGAGGATTGTCCTCGCGGCGCCCAGCTTCTCCGTCATGAATCGAGCGATCACCTCAACCGATCCGCTGTCCTCCATCAGCTTGCCGAACAGCGCGCCGAGCAGGAACAGCGGAAAGAACTGAGCGAGAAATTGCGCCGCGCCGGTCATAAAGACTTGTGTGAGATGCGCGAGCAGCGGCTCGCCCGACGCAAAGGCCGCGAGCAAAGCCGCCGCAGGCGCAAGCAGCAGAATGCTCCAGCCGCGGAAGGACAGCCACATGAGAAGCCCGAGAGCGAGGAGGATGCCAAGCAAACTCAGCAGCATCAGACAGGCCCAAGAAATTCGTCGAGGTTGAGGGTCGATTTGACACCGAGCTGGTCTACATGCACATGGAGGAAGGCGTCCGCTACACGGCGCCCTTCATCGCGTAGCATGGTCAAAAACTCCCACTCGGCGTTCAGCTTCGACGAATAGCCAAGCTTCTTCATGATGTCGCTTGAGATGCGGTGAATACGCATCTCCGCCCATCGCGCGCCTTCGGAGTTCCCCGGATCGCTCACGGAACGCAGCACTGCGATCATCCTGAGTTCTTTAAGGAGCGTTGCGTTGAAGGAAACCTCATTGACGCGATTGACGATCTCTCGGGCCGAGCGCGGCGTGCCATGTCGCTCGACAGGGTTCACCTGCACAAGGATGGTATCCCTGGAATCGCACTCCTGCACGAGCGGGGTGATAGTGGGATTGCCGGCAAACCCACCATCCCAGTACGCTTCTCCATCGATCTCGACTGCCTGGAACATGGCTGGCAAACATGCCGACGCCAAAAGTACGTCAGGTGTGAGCTGTGCATTGCGGAAGACGCGCCCGCGCCCTGTCCGCACATTGGTGGCAGTTACGTAAAGCTTGATTGGCGCACGGTCGATGAGATCGAAGTCTATGCACTCGGCCAAGACGTCGGACAACGGGTTCAGCCCGCTCGGATTGAGATCGTAAGGCGAAACGACGCGCGCCATGAGATCCAAGGCAATGAACATGGGTGAATTGTCGAGCGTCCATTTGCCCGACAGAATGTCGAAGGGCCCGCGCCTGAAAGGACTAAATCTCGCGGCGTCAGATACGCTGCGCCAGAACGTCTCAAGGCTGGACTTGGCGCCCGCGGCACCATCTTGTGTATATCCCGAGACCAGCACTGCGCCATTCATCGCCCCGGCTGACGTTCCCGAGATACCCTCGATCCGCAACCAATCTTCTTCAAGAAGACGGTCCAGCACGCCCCAGGTGAACGCGCCATGTGCGCCGCCGCCTTGTAGCGCAAGATCAACGAGGACGGGGCTACGGTTCATTGTACAGCCTGTGACTAGGGCAACAACTTACGCTGACTTGCCGCCTTGTTCGGCCTCCGTGAAAAAACGACTTGAGCTGAATCAGCGCCCACGCGTTGCTCATCGCCATCGACCGAAAAAAGTGCATGCAGGAGGGTTTGAACGGAAGGTACACACCCTCCGTTTTTGTGTCGAGTGCCACCGACGGGTCAGAACGTCTCACATCGAGAGCCTTTTGGGTGCAGACCGAGGGTTGAAGCATGTCGCGATTGAACGGATGCTCACATTGTCGCATGAGCCTCTAGTGGTCGCGGTACTCAGATTGCCGTATTCATACTTAGCTACGTTAGAATCCGTACGAGCACCTCATTTGGCATGACCCAAGAAATTGAAATCAACGCCTTCATTGCACTCACCATAGGGTTCGTTGTCTTCTTCTTGGGACAGCAACTGACAAAGAAGATCCGCTTCTTGTCTGACTACAACATCCCCGAGCCTGTTAGCGGCGGGATCGCAGTCGCGCTGTTGACTTGGGCCGTTTACGCATTCTTGGACCGCGAAATCTCGTTTGACCTAAGTGCGCGCGATGCGTTGCTCGTCTATTTCTTTACGACGGTTGGACTGAACGCGCGCTTCTCAGATTTGTTGCGCGGCGGTCTACCGCTTGCATTGTTGCTCGGCGCCACTGTGGCATTCATGTTCTTGCAGAACCTTGTGGGCGCAGCCGCGGCTCTTTTGTGGGGCTTGCCCAGCCAAGTGGGCGTTCTGCTTGGGACAGCTTCGCTTATCGGCGGACACGGCACGGCCATCGCGTGGGGGCCCAGGATCGCCGAGACATACAACGTGGCGGGGGCAACGGAACTCGGGGTTGCCATGGCGACGATGGGACTGATTGTTGCGAGCCTGCTTGGTGGTCCGATCGCAAAGTATCTTGTCGAAAAGAATAACCTGAAGGCCGACCCGGAGCAGAAAGCGGCCTTCGTGATCGTGGAGGACGACGAACGCACCGACCAGTTCGACTATGTGGACGTTATACGGTCGGTACTGGTGGCGAACATAGCGATCATCATTGGTTACACTGCCTACGTGGCTCTTCAGGAGGCGGGCATCATGCTTCCGCTGTTTGTCCCTTGTCTGCTGGCCGGCATCGTCCTTACGAATACGGTCCCTTTCCTACTCCCGAAATTGAAATGGCCGTCGCGAACGCCCGCATTGGCGCTCATCTCTGATTTCAGCCTCTCAGTCTTTCTGGCGATGTCGCTGATGAGCATGCAAATGTGGACTCTCAGCGGTTCTACCGGCCTGCTTATTACAACAACGTTCTTTCAAGCGGCGATGGCGGCGCTTTTCATTCTTTTCATTTTCTACCGACTCATGGGTAGCAATTACTTTGCCGCCGTTCTTTCAGCTGGTTTTGCTGGCTTCACACTTGGCGCGACCCCAACCGCTATCGCTAATATGAGTGCGGTGACAAAGCACTTCGGGCCCAGTCCGCTGGCATTTATTGTGCTGCCACTTGTGTCAGCATTCTTTGTGGACCTCGCGAATGCTTTTATCATTCAACTCTTTCTCGGGACGTAGCTTGCCGCGAATGAGGGTCGGCGTAGGCGGAGTGCTGATTGCAAGGGGAATGCCCCAACAAAGGAGCGTGCGGTGTCGTTAAGGGCCCTCCTAAGTGTCACCGCCCTGCTAACCGTCTTGCAGTTGGGTGAACCTGCCCTGGCTCAAACCGCTGAGCCGGTCCGCGTCGCCCCCGAAACTATCGGCCTCGGCAACTCCCCAGACGATGTCGACAATCAGCTCGCCGAGTCTGAGGAGCGCTACGATGCCTTGTTCCCGGTTGGACCGCTCGAACCCCTCCACAGGCAGTGGGAAGACTTCGCGCGCCAGCTTGAGCGGAGCATTGGGCTCGAACTGGGGCTAAACTATACAGCCCTATACCAGAATGCCGACGCCTCGCTGCCCCGTTCGCAAACAGAGGCTGCTGTGGGTGATCTCGATTTCTTTGGTCGATGGAACTTGGTGAACCGCGGCGGTCCCTGGCCCGGGGCCCTCGTTTTCTTCACCGAGAACCGTCACCGTTTCACAGACATTCCGCCATCGGATTTGGGAGCTGCGATTGGCTCGCTCTGGGGAACGACGAACGGATTCTCCAGGCAGGATTTCGCTCTCACACAACTCTACTGGGAACAGGGTTCGCGCGAGGATCAACTCGTCTACCGGCTAGGTAAGATGGATCCCGAATCTATCTACGATAGGGCGCGGTATGTAAGCGCCAATGAAGCTTTCCTCAATCAGGCGTTCTCGACAACTTTGGCCATGCCGGTGCCCACTACTGGCTTGGGGGCGGCGCTGGCCATCTCGCCATTCACCAACACCTATGTTGTTGCAGGCGTGCACGATGCGAACGGTGACAAGACATCCTTCGGCGATATCGATAAGGGAGAGCTGTTTGCGGCAATCGAGTTCGGAGTCGCACCAGGCCACGGCAAGCCAGGGGCGGGGCTCTATCACGTCACGCTCTGGCATAGCGACGCCCGCGAGGTTGCTGACATTCCTAGCGGGCGCGGTATCGCTCTAACGCTTCAACAGGAATTCGGACCTGACGGAAATATCGTTCCGTTCTTTCGGTATTCCTATGGTGATGGCGGGGCGACGCCTGTACGCCAGGCGATTGCGACAGGGTTGGGCTTTGAAGAGCCATTTGGCCAAAACAACGATCTCATCGGGTTGGGTTTCTCTTGGGGGCAACCGGCGGATACGTCGTTGAGAGATCAGTATGTCCTAGAGGCCTTTTACCGATTTCAGGTTACGCCTCATACAAACCTGACCCCCGACCTACAGGTGATCCTCGACCCATCAGAGAATCCCGCCGAAGAGACGATTGTTGTTGGCGGGATGCGGCTGAGGACGCTGTTCTAGGCGAGTTCGTCCGCTTTGGGTCATCATTGGACATCCGCGGGCTGATTGGCGATGTCCGGTGTGCCTCTCGAAGCGAACGTCATGATTCGGCTCGATCGACTACGCCCTAAAGTGTGACCCGCGAAATTGGCCTATAGAGACACAGCACTACGGGTCCCCTGCTCAACTCTGAGACCCATGTCTCTGGGGCTCTGCCTACGCAGAACCGAAGCCATTGGTGGCTGATTCCCGGGCTTCTTAGGGAAGAATTTGATGAGCTGTCGCCAGGAGGCAAAAGGCCCGTGACAGGTTGGCTGTGCTGGCAGTCTGGGGCCAACCCGTTTCTCCCTGCTAAAGCGGAAGATGCAGGGAGGTTCTGCCAAATAGCAAGGAGAGCCGTAAATGAACGACGCGCACAACTTGGTACTTCAATGCGCTAGGTGTTCCTTTCCCTAAGCTAGCGAGCAGAGAGAACCTCGGTCACAGCAGGGAGTCGTCCCCGCGGACAAGGTTTTCGGTACACACATGCGAATGCACGGGTATGTCCAGCAGCTAGTTTACATTGCGGTTATAGTGATTGAGCTATGTTCGCTTGGGCGAAAGACGAGCTCCGTCTTTATCGTCTCCAGGATTCATACAGCCAATCCATCTGGCTCACCACAGGTCGACAGGATCTCGGCGCGTACCGAATCCCGCAGCCGGACTGCAGCGGAAAAATCCGAGCCGTCAGCTGACAATAGTGGGCCTACTCGGACGGAGACTATCCCGCGTCGCGGAAACCATTGGTCACTGCGTAGAATAGATCGGGTGCCCCGCAGAGTAACAGGCAAGACACTCAAATTCTGGCGTGCCGCTATGATAAAAGCACCAAGTCGGAATGGCCGGAGCCCCGGCGCCCGTGTAAACGTGCCCTCGGGAAGGAAAACGAGCATCCGTCCCGCCTTTGCGGCCTGAAG